>NZ_JAWRXI010000019.1:0-123369 GCF_046535075.1 Brevibacillus sp. SIMBA_040 | reverse complement strand
CCTGTTCAATACAGAGATCATCTTCTTGGAGCTGCCTAGACTTTTTAAAAGTGTCCTTTACAAAGGGTACATTTTAAAAGCACGTCGCCTTTTTTGTTCAGAAGTTTCTTATTGCAAGAAGGCTTCCAGCATCCAAACGTGTTTCTCCAAACCGCTGCGAATCGCGAGGAGCATGTCTGCTGTAGCTTCATCGCCTGCTTGGTCTGCCGCCTCCATGGCAAGCTTTGTTTCCTCCAGGAGAATGGCGAAATCACGAACAACTGTCTCAACCATTTGTTCTGCGGACTCATTTCCCTGTGCTTCGGCGATGCTTGCGGTTTGCAGACTTGCGCTGAGTGTAGCAACTGGCTTGCCGCCGATACTGAGAACACGCTCTGCCAATATATCGATGTGGCCAGCGGCTTCTGTGTACAGCTCTTCGAATTTTTGGTGCAGGGTAAAAAAGTGAGGTCCTTTCACATTCCAATGGAAATTGTGGAGCTTGGTGTAAAGAACAGTCCAGTTTGCTACTTGTTTATTTAAAAGGTTAGTTACAGTTGTCATAATAGAATCTCTCCTTTTTGATAATGATTATTTGTTAATACTTATTATAAACTAATGCGGTGTTTTGTCAACTTGAAAAGAACGATAGATCCAATTGAATTTTCCTGCTTGCAGTACCATATCGGGATAAAATTTTTCTTGAAACAGGCAGGCGAGAGAGGACAGCCATCCAAACAAAATGCAGAACTCCACCGTATGAATAGTATTAAGCATGGTGCAGAGGGGGTGTAAGAATGGAATTTCAAGAATTAGACGATGAAGTAATGGACGACGAAGAAGAATACGAAGAAGAGTACGAATCTGACGAAGAAGACGGCGACGAAGAAGACGGCGACGACGAAGACGAAGAAGACGGCGACGACGAAGACGAAGAAGACGGCGACGACGAGGACGAAGAAGACGGCGACGACGAGGACGAAGAAGACGGCGACGACGAGGACGAAGAAGACGGCGACGACGAAGACGAAGAAGACGGCGACGACGAGGACGAAGAAGACGAAGACTGATTGATGATAGATGGCTTGTGAGATTGAAGACGAAGCTGACTCCAGAACTGATGATGTCTATCAAACGAGAGCACAGGATCAGCAGATATCTACAACCGTAACTGGCTAATGGAATAAAATGCTGAGCCCGGGCTTTGGTCCGGGCTTTTGCCTTGACAACGACGAGCATGACAGGAAAAGTAAGAAGTAGTAGATTGATAGCAAGCGGACACGAGGGAGGTCAAAACGAGTATGCAAAAAATAAGCGCAGTCATTTTGGCAGGTGGAAACAGCACACGAATGGGTTCTCCGAAAGAGCTGCTTGCATGGAGAGAGGGAACCTTTCTTACAGAGCTAGTGAGGGAGGTCACGCAGGACGGCATGGAGTGCCTCCTCGTAACCAATCATCCAGAGCGCTTACCTGCAGAAATAAAGCACGCAGCAGGTGTAAAAATCACACCAGATCTCGTTCCGTCAGCTGGCCCAATCAGCGGTCTTGTCACTGCTTTTCGCATTTGTCAGGACGAGATGCTGCTGGTCCTATCCTGTGATCTTCCGTTCATGGACCGAGGGCAATTGAATAAATTGATTGCGTATGCGAAGGGACAGAGCGAATGGGACGTCGTAGCAGCTCAGGTGAATGGAAGACTTCATCCACTGTGCGCTGTCTATCATAGGCGGTCACAAGCCTTTTGGGAGCAGGCTTTGCAACAGAACGAGCTGAGGCTTATGACTACGTTGGACAAGCTGCGGCTGCGTAAAACTCCTGAGGGCTTGCTGGACGACTGGGCCGTTTTTAATGCCAATACACCAGAAGAGTATGAGCTAGCGAAAAACGAAGAGAAGAAGCGGAAAACGGGAGAGCACTAAGCATGTCCCGTTTTTGTTGTGGTCAGGAAAGAATGATTCGCTCTGCTTGTGTATACACGTTCATTTTGTTGTTACGGACAAACCCAACAGCCGTGATGTTCAGCTCATCAGCCAGCTGGAGTGCCAGATCCGTCGGCGCCGATTTGGATAGGATGATGCCGGCTCCAATCTTCGCCGCTTTTAGTAAAACCTCGGAAGAAATGCGCCCGCTAAAAACAAGAATTTTGTCAGCTGTGGTGATATTTTCACGCAGACAGTATCCATAGATTTTATCCAGGGCATTATGCCGGCCGATATCCGAGTATTGCAAAAGCACGCTATCAGATGTGCACAGAGCAGCATTATGCACGCCACCCGTCTGTTTGTGGATGGAAGAAGACGCCTGCAGCTCCTTCATCAGCTGGATACATGCTGCCGGTGTGGCAGTAGCAGTTCCTTCTACGGGCTTTGCGGTACGGGCATCGCTGAAAAAGTAAAAAGACTGCCGGCTTTTTCCACAGCAGGAGGTAATGCGCCGCTTGGAATAAAAGCTTTGCGACAAGATCGTTTCCTTATGCAAGTCAACGTAGGCGAAGCCCTGTGCTTCGTCGATGGTAAGCTGCTTGATCTCCGCATACGATTGTATGGCTCCTTCTGCTGCCAAAAAGCCGATCACCATTTCTTCCAGATCAGCGGGAGTACAGACGATCGTGGCAAATTCATCATCGTTGAGAAAAATGGTAAGAGGATATTCCGTTACGATCTCATCGTCTTCCCAATTGTACTTGTCGGCATCTATTTTAAGTACGCTGCGACGGATGGTTTTTGTCAGTTCTGACATGACGACCTCCTTGTTTCAAAGGAAATTATTGTCGAGTGAGCGCTTACATGGTACTATACTATGTGTGGTAATTCCAGTCACAAGTTTTTTTATTAAACGAATTTTTATCAAATTGAATATGGTGGGACAAATCTGCACGGAACAGCGACCCTGTCACCGGTTCATTTGCTTCCCTACCTGAAAATATTAAACACCTGCTCGTTAATGCTGAGGTAGCGAACCTGCCTGACTGATTAACTGCTGTGCTCCATCCATTCCCTTTTTCCGTATGTCCGGTAAAGAGGGAATGGATGGGCCCAGCAGTTTTTCTTTTTCAAAGAACTGCCAAATCCAAGCGAGAGGCGCTCTTATTCTAATTTAAGGAGATGTATGTATGGAGCAAAAGGTAAAGAACCGCTGGCTGATTGCACTGGCGGCTGTGGGTATCCACATCTCGATCGGTTCGGTTTACGCATGGAGCGTATTTACGAAGCCGATTACGACACAGTTTGGCTGGAATTTAGGAGATGTCACATTTACTTTTAGTATTGCCATCCTGTTTCTGGGTTTGTCGGCTGCCTTTTTGGGTCACTACGTAGAGAAGCATGGACCACGTAAAGCAGGTATTCTGGCTTCGATTTTCTTTGGAGTAGGAATTGTTGGCTCTGGATTTGCTATTCAGATGAGCAGCCTGCCGCTATTGTATCTGTGCTACGGTGTGCTAGGTGGAATTGGTCTTGGTGTAGGCTACATCACACCTGTGTCTACTCTGGTAAAATGGTTCCCGGATCGCCGGGGTCTCGCAACAGGTCTCGCTATTATGGGTTTTGGTTTTGCATCTATGATCGCAAGTCCGATCATGAATGCGTTAATTAACAGCGTAGGAATTGCCAATACGTTTTACATCTTGGGCGTTATTTATTTTGTTGTGATGATCTCAGCCGCACAATACCTTGCACCTCCTCCAAAAGGATGGCTACCAGAGGGCTATTCAGTTGATGGGGCGGGTACCAAAAAAATTAAGCAAGATCTGTCTCAATTAACAGCTAACGAAGCGATCAAGACGCGCCGCTTTTACTTGCTGTGGCTTATGCTTTTTATCAACGTTACCTGTGGAATCGCGGTAATCTCTGTCGCTTCTCCAATGGCACAAGAAATGGTCGGAATGTCCGTTGCAACAGCTGCGCTAATGGTCGGTCTCAATGGTCTCTTCAATGGCGGAGGACGCATCGGTTGGGCATCACTGTCTGACTTTATTGGACGCCCCAATACATATACAGCCTTCTTTGTGATCCAAATGGTGCTATTCTTCTTGTTGCCAAACTTAAGTAACCCTGTGCTGTTCATGATTGCAATGTTTATCATCATGACCTGTTACGGTGGAGGATTTTCTTCGATTCCGGCCTACATTGGCGATTTGTTCGGAACGAAGCAGCTAGGAGCGATTCATGGTTACATTTTGACTGCCTGGGCAGCAGCTGGATTGGCAGGACCCATTTTTGCTACATGGGTACGCAGTACGACGCAAAGCTATACTGGAACGATGAACGTTTTCGCAGGTATGTTCGTCGTCGCATTCATTATTTCACTGGTAATTCGCTTGGATATCAAAAAATTGAAGGAACAAGCAGCCCAAAAGGAAAAGTCAGTTGAATTGGCTGGTTGACTAGTGGTAAAGTTTAAGGTAATGAATGATTGAAGTAAAGGTGAGTATTCTCGATGAATAAGTTCGAAGCAGAATTCAGTAATTTAGTCAGAGCTTTCCGTAAGCGGCATATGGGAAAAGGACCCAGCAAGATCAATACCACGTTCTGCAAGAACTGGGCGATCTGTGAGATGGAGGGTAACCTTTCGCCGGTGGAAAAGTTTATTGCCACTTCGGAAGACGGAAAGCAGACACTACGAGCTGCCCGAACCGAAATGGTCAAAGACATGTATCGTAAATATCAACCAGTCGACATGGAAACGTTTCTGGGTGCAAAACTCATCGATCTGTTCGTCGATATTGACATCGAGCGTGATTTTGGGATGTCCATATTTGTTTTTGATCAGGACATCGAGAAAAAATGGAAAATTGAACCGTAAGTCTAGGGCGAAGCAGTGCTCCTGTTCAGCGGATTAGACCATACGGAACTCGCGCGACAAACACGAAGCTTGGACTTGGTAGCGAACCTGCCGTAGACAACCACCGTGAACATGCTCCTTTTCTTTCGGATTAGGACGGTTTATGGTGGTTTTTTTTGTAGAGCTTTTCACATAGGCACGCTATGAGAGGAGAAACGTCATATGGGCAAAACCAAGCACAGCGGACCAATCAAGCTGGATACATCCTTGCAGCCTTCTTTGTGGGCTTCCATGATGCCGATGGGATTAGGAAAAATAAAGCCACATCATATTCGTGACACGATGAAGGTTATGTATGAAAACAGGGACAATCTGGGATACGCTTACAGAATTTTGACGCAGGGCGTGTGTGACGGGTGCGCGCTTGGTGTATCCGGATTATATGACCAGACGCTGACGGGACCGCATTTGTGCACCACACGCCTGAATGTTCTTCGCTTGAATACGATGCCGGCAATTGATCCAAAGTGGCTGGAAGACATCCATGCACTCAAAAAACTGTCTAGTGTAGAGCTGCGCAAATTAGGGAGAATTCCGTATCCACTGTCCCGCAAGCCAGGTGAAACAAAATTTACCCGCATCAGCTGGGACGATGCTTTGAATCGAATAGCCAAAAAGATCAAGGATATCAGTCCCAAGCAGCTCGCCTTTTTCTTGACGGCGCGCGGGATTACGAACGAAGTGTATTATACAGCGGCAAAAATGGCGCGGTTTTTGGGCACGAACAACATCGACAACGCCTCGCGGATATGTCATTCACCGAGTAAAACGGCCCTGAAGCGCTCGGTCGGGATCGGGGCGTCAAGCTGCAATTATCAGGATTGGATTGGCACGGATGTGCTCGTGTTTTGGGGGTCCGTACCAGCTAACAATCAACCTGTTTCAACGAAGTACATGTACGCTGCCAAAAAGGCTGGAACCAAGATCATCCTGATTAATCCGTATAGGGAGCCTGCGATGGAAAACTACTGGATTCCGTCTGTAGCAGAAAGCGCCTTGTTCGGAACCAAGCTCGCCGATGATTTTTATCAGGTCAACATCGGCGGAGACATTGCTTTCATGAACGGTGTGATGAAGCATTGGTTTGAGATGGAAAAAGAAAAGCCGGGGTCTGCGATTCATCTTGCTTTTGTCAAAGAACACGCCAATGGACTCGAACAGCTCCGCATGCATGTCATGAGCGAGCCATGGGAAAAGCTGGAGAAATCATCCGGACTTACGCGCGAGCGGATGAAGGAGTTCGCGCTGCTGCTGGCTAATTGCAAATCAGGTGTGTTTATTTGGAGTATGGGCTTGACGCAGCACCGTTTTGGTACGGACAACATCTCACAGGTAGCCAATCTGGCTGTATTACGCGGGTTTTTGGGACGGAAAAATTGTGGAGTGATGCCAATACGGGGCCATTCAGGGGTACAAGGCTCCGGCGAAATGGGAGCAGACCCGTTTAGTCTGCCTGGCGGGAATTTTGATGAAAAAGCATGGACGCGCATCGAGGGGCTGTGGAAATTCCCTATTCCGAAATGGCAAGGGGATATCGTCGGCATCTCCTTGGAAAACGCGGTTTTGCCAGACGGACATGAGCGAAAAACGCGAATGTTTTATACGAGCGGTGGGAACTTCCTGGAGACGATGCCAGACCCTGACTTTATGCAAAAATGTCTGGAGAGCGTAGAGCTGCGCGTGCATCAGGACATTATTTTCAATACGTCGACGCTCGTTGATGCCAAGGAAGAAGTGATCGTCCTGCCTGCCATGACGCGATATGAACAGCCAGGTGGTGGGACGTCTACGAGTACCGAGCGAATGGTTTATTTCAGTGCGGAAATTGAGGGACCCCGTATTGAGGAGGCGCGTGCCGAGTGGGAAATCTATGTCGACCTCGCAGCGCGAGTGCATCCGGAGAAAAAGCATCTCATGCATTTTTCGACTGCAGCAGAAATTCGTGCAGAGATCGCTTTGGCAAATCCAAACTACGATGGCATTCAGCATTTGAAAAAACGGGGCGATGTGTTCCAATGGGGTGGCGCGTGGCTCTGTGAAGACGGGGTATGTCCGACAGTAGACGGCCGTGCCAATTTGCTTCCCATCGAGGTTCCTGATTTGAACAAGCCAGAGGGTCACTTCTACGTCACGACTCGGAGGGGCAAGCAGTTCAACTCGATGATTTACAGCAACGTCGATCCATTCAACAACGCAGAGCGCTATGACGTTTTGATGAATGCAGAGGATGCCCGTGACTTGCGGATTAAAGAAGGAGACAGCATTGTCGTGTATAATGGCTATGGAACCTTCCAAGGTCGTGCCAAGTTCGAACGGACGACAAGGGGCAATGTACAGGTGTATTGGCCAGAAGGCAACGCGTTGATTCCAAAAGGTGTGTATGAAACGTATGCAGGCATTCCGGAATACAATACGGCCGTCAAAATTGAGCGGGCAGATACGTTTTATGCAAATAAAGATTTGAAATACAAAGAGAAACCGATAGAAGATTTGGAAGTAAACATCAGCTAAACAAAAGACACCAGGAGCGGATGTTCAAATCCGGGGAGGTACTGAAAATGCGTTTTTCACGACAAATGGTCACGGTAGAGGAAGCGGTGGACAGACTGATCAAGAGTCTGTCTCAGCTTGGGGAAGAGACGGTTCAAATCGAGGAGGCATACGGACGAATACTGGCTTCAGATGTTTATGCCACATACGAGCTGCCGCACTTTGACCGCTCACCGCTTGATGGATTTGCCGTGAGGGCTGCCGATACCATCAGTGCCTCCGCCCAGCAGCCTGTTTATTTTCATGTTCTGGAGACGGTTGCAGCGGGGCAGGTTCCGCAGTTGGAGGTTACAGAAGGCTGTGCGACGAGGATCATGACCGGGGCCATGATGCCAGCTGGGGCCGATGCTGTCATTATGTTCGAGCAAACGGAAAACCCGGCTGAGCATGCAGCGATGGTAGGCGTCAAGCGGGTGCTGAAGCCTGGAGAAAATGTTTCCAAGCGCGGCGAAGAAATCGCGAGTGGTACGGTGATAGCGGAGGCAGGCGAGAAGATCAATGCAGGGACCCTTGCTATTCTGGCAACGTTTGGCTATACGCGTCTTTCCGTGATCCGACAGCCCCGTGTTGGCCTTTTTTCTACAGGCAGTGAACTGCTCAAGATTGATCAGCCACTTGTGGCAGGAAAAATCCGTAACAGTAACTCGTGGATGCTAGCTGCTCTGATTAAGGAGGCGGGAGGCATTCCGGTGCTGCTTCCTGATTTGCCTGATGAGCTGGCAAAGGCCAAAAAACTGATCGGCGAGCACTTACAGGAGGTCGATCTGCTCGTTTCCAGCGGAGGAGTATCGGTGGGTGATTTTGATGTGATCGCTTCGCTTGTGGACGAACCAGAGGTCGATCTACTGTTTAACAAGGTTGCGATGCGTCCGGGCAAGCCGACTACGGGGATGGTACTGCATGGGAAGCCTTACATCGCACTTTCAGGAAATCCGGGAGCGTGCTTTCTCGGTTACGAGCTATTTGTTCGCCTTGCTATTCAGCAATTATCTGGCATAAAGCAGGTGGGACTTTGCCTGATCAAAGCGAAGCTCGATGTACCTTATACGAAGCCATGTCCGTATCCGCGCTACTTGCGGGGAAGACTGCTGGAGCGAGAGGGCGAGCTTTTTGCGTGTCCTGATTTCAACGAAAAGGCAGGCAATCTAGGGACATTGAAGGACAGTGAGTGCTTCATTGTGATTCCGGCTGGCGGCAGCGGGCAACAGGCAGGGGAGCTGGTCAGTGTGCTTTCTCACGCCACGCCGAGCTGGAGAAATGAGGGGTAGGTTATGGCAGTAAAACCTTGTGTCATACAGCTGGTGGGCTACTCCAATAGTGGGAAAACGACGCTTTTGACCAAGCTGATTCCGCTATTGGAGCGATCAGGCATACGAGTAGGTGTGATCAAGCATGATGGCGGGCATGATTTTGAGTGGGACCAGCCTGGAAAAGATACGTGGCGCTATCGGGAAGCAGGGGCTTCACTCGTTGCGATTACCTCGAAAACAAAGACGGCGATTATGGAGCAGCGGCCGATGCAGCTTTCCGTTCTCGTCGAGCGGCTGACACAGGCCGGGGCTGATCTGATTCTCGTGGAGGGCTTCAAGAGAGAGAGCTATCCCAAGCTCGTCGTATTACGCAAACCAGAGGATCAGGAGCTGCTCCAACTCGTTACCCACGTGTGCGGTATCGTGAGCTGGGGCGCAATAGAGCAAACAGAGTTGCCCCATTTTGACATCAACGATATCGAAGCGATTATCTCGTTCATACAGGCCAAGATGAGCGAATAATATCAGATTTGTCTTTTATGCAGTGATCTAGCAGGAAGGGGGACGTCATGGTCGTAGACAACCAAGAATTTGAAGTAAATGAGCTGCTTTATACGATTCGCTCTGCGAGCATAGCAGATGCCCAGGAATTGTCTGCATTACGCGTGCAAATCGATGGCGAAACGGAGAACATGGACAGGGAACCAGGAGAGGCGTTCATCGATGTACCTGGATTCGAGCGGATCATTATGACGGATACAGAAAGTCCAAGGAACCTGTTTCTCGTTGCTGTCGTCCATAATCGAATCGTTGGTTTTTCCAGATGCGAAGGCGTTAATTTAAAGAGATTCGCGCACAAGGTAGAGTTCGGCGTATGTGTATTGAAGGAGTTCTGGGGATACGGGATCGGAAAAAATTTATTAAAGCAATCGATAAAATGGGCAGACGCAGCTGGGATCAAAAAAATGACGTTGAGTGTGGTCGAGACCAATGAGAAAGCCATCGACTTGTATAAAAGACTCGGCTTTGAAATCGAAGGCATTTTAAAAAACGACCGAATCCTTGCTGATGGCAACTACTACAACGCCATTATTATGGGAAGATTCAATCTATAAAACGGCGCAGATGCGCAAGGAGTGTGGCGATAAACATGGCTCATGCAAAAGACGTAGTAGCCGATCAAATGTTAGCCAACGCGAACGATCCGAGCTGGTATCTTCCTTTTTCTGACTCCGTGAAGGATGTTTCTGAGGAAGCAGCATTTTGGAGGCCAAGCGAGGATAGCAACAGTATTGCAGAGCTTACACAGCATCTCATCTATTGGAATGAGACGTGGCAAACCAGATACATAGAAAACGATGTTCAGGCAGTGCCATCCATCGGAGATAACAACAAGAGCTTTTTCATTCCCGAAAATCATACCTTTGCGATATTAAAAGAAAAGCTGCTAGAAGTACTGCTAAAGTGGCAGCCCCTGTTATCGGAGGAAAAGGTGGCAAGTAACGTACATGGATTCGGGGAACCTGTGTCATGGTGGGCGGTACTCGGCAACGTATCGACACATAACGCTTTTCATATCGGGCAAATCGTGTACATTCGCAAGCTTTACAAAAGCCACGGGGCAGTGAAGTAAAGCTTATCGTCACAAATCGTTTCGTTTTCCTGTGATTAGAATCACATGAGCAAGAAGGACCTTCCTATAAACTTGTGACATAAAGATGACACGATGAAATCAAGGAGGGTCCCAATGCTAAGCCAACAAACCATTGATGTGATTAAATCTACTGTACCCGTTTTAGAAGTGCACGGGACAGCGATAACAAAACGATTTTATGAAATGTTGTTCGGGAAGCATCCAGAACTGTTGAACATTTTTAATCATGCTAATCAAAAACAGGGCAGACAGCAAACCGCACTGGCAAATGCGGTTTATGCAGCAGCTTTGCACATAGATAATTTGGAAGCAATCTTACCAGTAGTGAAACAAATTGCTCATAAGCATCGCAGCCTCGGTATTCTGCCAGAGCACTATCCGATCGTGGGAGAGAACTTGCTCGCTGCCATCAAGGATGTGCTGGGAGACGCTGCAACGGATGAAATCATTCAGGCGTGGGCTGATGCGTACGGAGTTATTGCTGATGCGTTTATCAGTGTAGAGGCTGAGATGTATGAACAGGCTTGTGAACAGCCAGGTGGATGGGCAGATTTCCGGGAGTTCGTCGTACAGCGCAAGGTCGCAGAAAGTGACGTCATTAATTCGTTTTATCTGGTGCCAAAAGACGGCAAGCAGATTTCCGCTTATGAGCCAGGGCAGTATGTAAGTGTCAAGGTAGAGATACCTGGAGAGAAAAATACGCATATCCGTCAATACTCTCTCTCGGATGCTCCGGGAAATGCGTATTATCGTATCTCGGTTAAGCGAGAAGACGCGCTGGGGGACAAACCGGCAGGAAAAGTATCCGTCTATTTGGCGGAGAAAATAGGCGAAGGGGATGTCTTGCTCTTGTCCGCTCCGGCAGGGGACTTCACACTCGATCAGGAAGATAAGCGACCACTCGTTCTGATGAGCGGTGGCGTCGGTTTGACACCAATGATCAGTATGCTTACAGAATCGCTGAAAAAGAACCCAGAGCGTCCGGTAACCTTCATTCACGCTGCGCAAAATGGCAATCTGCATGCCATGAAAGGTGCTGTGGAGGAGCTGGCCATGAGGCATTCGCAGCTCAAGTATTACTGGTGCTATGAGAAACCGACCGATCGGGATCGCGAGGTAAACGTCTTCCATAAAGAGGGGTATGTGGACCTGCCTTGGCTGCAGAGCGTGGTTTCGCAAAAAGAATCGAGCTTCTATTTCTGCGGTCCCGTCCCTTTCATGAAAGCGATGAATCGGGCGCTAAAAGAATGGGGAGTTCCAGCAGCAGATATTCACTATGAGTTTTTCGGTCCTGCTGGAAGCCTGGAATAAACCACGAAACATTTAGGAAATTGCTCGGCTATTTTTTCTCTGCTTGAGCCTGAGCACGCAAAAGTCGGTTGACTGTCTCACGGCGCAGGCCGATGAACTGACCGATCTCGTCTTGGGTTAGCACCTCTGAAAGGGAGGCAACAGGAACAAACGACTGAAACCAGCGTTGAAGCTTGTTCAGTTTTTCAGCTGGCGATACCTCTGACAACTGGTCAATACGCTGCTGCATCATGCGGAGCTTGCCTTGCAGCTGTAAAGCGATTTCTCTACATTTGGTGTGGTTATGCTCCAGCTCGCGGTACCAATCCGAAGCGGACAGAACCTCTACCTCACAGGTGACAAGAGCTACTGCTGTCCCGTAATATGGATTCGGACTAAGCAGCGAGTGATGAGGGATAATTTCGTCGGGGATGATGACATTCACCAAGGTCAATGTTCCGTCAGCGTGCACCCGATTGATTTTCAATAGACCACTCTTGAGATGAAAAAGCGGCCCTGATTCTCCTTGGCGAAACAGTACCTCACCCTTGTGCAGAATCATGAGAACCTCCTTGATTGTGGCATATGTGGCCGTACGTAATAATGATGATCGCAGTTAGCAGTATATCATAAAAACAAAGCAAAGCATCTGATATCCGTACATGTGATGGATAATCAGGTGCTTTTTGCTTGGCTTTCTTGCACTCGGGAATTCTTTGCAATTTCAACAGTTTGCTCAGCTTTTACCCTTGCTAGATCAACGATGCTGTTTGCTATAATGAGGGAGTCAGTTTTAGATAAAAGGAGGTATTCCATGCTTGGCACCTTTTTTCTCTGGGCTGGTTCCCTCCTTGCAGTGCTGATTTTGGCGTTGATTGGATATGTGGGTTATCGCTATTGGTACCACATGGGCCAGCTTCCCAAACCATCGTATCGGCATTTGGATGCCAAGCCGAAACCAGCGGATTGGCGTGATGATGAAGTAACCTTCACATGGGTGGGCCACTCGACTATTTTATTCAATCTATTCGGTACGAAGATTCTCACTGATCCGGTCATCGGAGAAAAGCTGGGACTGCGTGTTGCCGGGGTGCTTCATTTTGGCCCTACACGTTTTACTCCTCCAGCCCTCACCTTTGATGAATTAGGTGAAATTGATTTGATTCTCTTGTCTCATGCGCATATGGATCACGTAGATTTGCCGAGTCTTCGCAAGCTGGCTCGTCGCTCTACCCATGTCATTACGGCGCAAAATACAAGTAGACTGATCGCCAAAATGCCGTTTGGGTCGTACGAAGAAATACAGCCAGGGCATAAGGCAACCACAAAAGAAGGCGTAACCATTACGGCAATACCAGTGCGTCATTGGGGTAATCGTTTTCCGTGGAATCACGATTACGGGTACAATGGATACGTCATCGAAAAAAACGGCGTGCGCATTTTGTATCCCGGAGATACAGCGTACATTTCTATGGAGCACTATCCGCAGCAGTTCGGTAAAATTGATCTTGTCTTTATGCCGATTGGTGCGTATAAGCCAGATTCCTATCAGCAAGCACACTGCACACCGGAGCAAGCGTGGCAAATGTTTAAACAAAGCGGTGGGCAATGGTTGGTGCCGATTCACTGGAATACATTCGTCCTCTCCCGTGAGCCTGTCGACGAGCCGATCGAGCGTCTTTTGGCTGCGGCAGGCGAAGAAAGAGACCGGATTGTAGTGGAGCGCCAAGGGGAAACCTATTCATTGCCAGGAAAGTAGTGAAAAAGACTGTGTACTGCGCAGTCTTTTTTTCTACGGAAGGAAACAGCTGATACGGGGAAGGAATCAAGGGATTATTATAGAAATTAATTGATCGTTAGAGTTTTATTTGGTTTTGAGCCATTGAGATGTTTAGGAGGGATACATATGGGAAAAACATTGCCACAACGCTGGGATTTGGATGTCCTTTTTCCAGGTGGAAGCGAGTCAGAACCATTTCGTTCGTTTCTTGGGCAGCTGGAAACGGATATTGCAAGCCTGAAGGGACGGGTCGACCAATCCGATCTGGCGTGGAACGAAAAAAATACGTTTATGGAAGTCGTTGATGAAGTCCAAAGCATCGCTGTGCGCGTGCGACAAGCGGGGGCATATATCTCTTGCCTGACCGCACAAAATGTCAAAGACGAGCAAGCAAAGCTGCTCGGTGGACGTGTAAAGACGATCTCTGCTAGTTTTGGAGCGGCTTTGACAGGATGGGAAGAGCGTCTGGTAAGCATCGAGGAGTCAGCTTGGAAAGCGCTGCTCGCAGAGGAAGACCTGCAGCCAATCGCGTTTGTGCTGGAAGAAAGACGTCGCCGTGCCCAGGAAAAATTGCCTCCTGAGCAGGAAGTTCTGGCGAATGACCTGGCAGTGGACGGCTACCACGCTTGGCAGGACTTGTACAATGCTGTTGTAGGACGCATGACGATCGAGATCGAGCAAGATGGTGAACTGAAGCAGTTGTCAGTGGGGCAAGCTGCTAACCTGATGAGTCATCCTGATCGCACTGTTCGTGCGCAAGTTTTTGCAAAATGGCAAGAAGCGTGGGGTAAGGAAACCGAGCTATGTGCACAAGCTCTCAACCATCTGGGCGGATTCCGTCTGTCCTTGTATCGTCATCGCGGTTGGGACTCCGTACTTCGTGAGCCGCTTGATATCGGACGGATGCAGGAAAAAACACTGGATGCGATGTGGCAGGCGATCGATAATCGCAAGGATCGTTTGGTTGCTTACCTGGAGCGCAAGGCGAAACTGCTCGGTATTGAAAAGCTGAGCTGGTACGACGTTTCGGCTCCAGTCGGAAAAACACACAAAAAAGTTTCCTACGATGAAGCAGCAGAATTAATTGTTCAGCATTTCGACCGTTTCAATCCGAATATGGCATCGTTTGCTCAGCAAGCCTTTGATGAAGCATGGATTGAGGCAGAGGATCGTCCTGGCAAACGCCCAGGTGGCTTCTGCACGAGCTTCCCGGTGAGCAAGCAGTCCCGCGTGTTCATGACTTACGCTGGCAATGCGAGCAATGTATCGACATTGGCTCATGAGCTGGGGCATGCTTACCATCAGCAAGTGATGTGGGATCTGCCGCCACTCGCACA
This sequence comes from Brevibacillus sp. SIMBA_040, assembly GCF_046535075.1. NCBI lineage: Bacteria > Bacillati > Bacillota > Bacilli > Caryophanales > Paenibacillaceae > Brevibacillus > Brevibacillus sp. SIMBA_040. The sequence continues at coordinate 108,687 of NZ_JAWRXI010000019.1, read as the reverse complement.
AAACTATGCGATGAACGTAGCGGAGACAGCGTCTACCTTTGCTGAAATGATCCTGGCTGACGCCGCGGTGAAAAATGCAGCCAATGACGATGAGCGACTCGTTTTGCTGGAAGACAAGCTGCAATCCGTAGTGGCCTTTTTCATGAACATCCATGCTCGCTTCCTGTTTGAGAAAAGCTTCTACGAGCAGCGTAAAAATGGTCTCGTCAGTGCAGCAGAGCTGGATCGACTCATGCTCGAAGCGCAAGAGAGTGCATACAAGGGTGCGTTGTCGGAATATGAGCCACACTTCTGGGCTTCCAAGCTGCACTTCTACATTACAAGCTATCCGTTTTACAACTTCCCCTACACGTTCGGCTACCTGTTCAGCATGAGCGTTTATGCACGGGCACTGGCAGAAGGCGAGAGCTTCGCTGCGAAGTACGATGCGCTTCTGCAAGACACCGGACGCTTGATGGTCGAGGATTTGGCGAAAAAGCATCTGGGCGAAGACATGACCTCTGTCGATTTCTGGCAAGCAGCGGTTGATCTGGCTGTAGCAGATATTGAAGAGTTCCTGCGTCTGACGGAAGAGGCGTAGTTTCATTGGGATATAGAGTAAGAGAGCCTGTCGATTCGTCGGCAGGCTTTTTTTATTGCCAGCACCTGTCACAAATTGATGAAGGTTATTACGACGTTTTGTAAGGGGAGGGAATTATTGTGATTACTACATAACGTAAGGAGGAAAATATTATATGTACCTGGGGGTTCTTCATCTAATGATTTATACCCGCAGCAGGGGCAGGTGTATTTTTCTGAGATGACTAAATGATACCCGAAATTGTCAGTATGTAACACTTTGTGTATCCAGTTAAGAGAAAATAAAAAACCGACTCATGTTAAACGAGCCGGATCTTGAAACGACTTTATTAAGTGGTTGGCACTCCTGGTGGAGTAAAAGGAGGGGGGGGAATCAACCATCCTCTATTGCGCATAACGTTCTTGAGAGTGACGCCAAAAGTTAATTGTTCTGCCTGGAATTCTGTCCACATTAATCCAACGTCATTTCGAACTGCTTGAGCAGCTGAGGTCGCAGACGCGATAACAGCAGTGGAAACCTTTAGGGCTGCCGCATTTGCGATTTCTGCATCAGTTGATTTTACACCTAAAGGGATGGAGGCTGGATCAGATTCAGGCCTATTCGGTGAAGATGGAGGCAACGGTACACCTTCATTTCTCATGAAATCTTCAAGGCGCTTAGATTGACTGTTACACATGTCAATTGCCTTGTGTAAGATGTGTCGTAATTCCTCGTCTACGGTCGTGTTCAATGCAGCTTGTTCCATAACTACTGATTCTTTAAGAGATCCTAGATAAACCCAACAAGCCATAGCTTCACCAATATGTAGAGGTTGATCAGGATCTTTTTCCATTAATGCATTCATTGTAGTTGATAGAGCCTCTAATACATTCGGCACTTAATATCACCTCCGAGCTTTATTATGAACAACTTCAAAAAATAAATGCATGGTAGCAAAGCATACGCAATTTCACAAATTAGTTATTTTGTTGAAAACCTCTTCTTATAAAAAACATAGGCAGCCACTAAAAGAGGGAATGTTACACATCCGTACCAGAACAAGGTTTCATTGGGATGAAACAGTCTATGTTATTTATTTAGAATGACTGAGTATACAATCAATCCTTATGTTAAACAAGCAGGCCCTATAAAAGAATGGTAAAGAAAAAAGAAACGAGCCATACTGCAACACTTGTTAGGCAATACCTCCAGATACTTGAGGACTTTCGGGCAAAAAGAAAATTGGTTCCCAAACAAATGAATAAGTACATCAGGATAACCAAATATCCTAAGGGACTAGTACTTGGAGACTGACTACCATCAAGTGCACCACCATTCATTATCACAAATATTAAAACATAGACTCCTGCGATCCCAAAAAGGATGTTCAAGGCGACAGCAGTTAGCTTCATCCACAAAGTTATTCACCTCGACTAAGTTGTTATTTGTTTGACGCGCTTTAATCAATAATGTTGTCTTAAGTTGGTTTGGAAAAATATGCTGGGTTTATTTATCACAATGTGTAAAGGAAAAAGTACCCTTGCAAATTACAAGGGTACGGTTTCACCTAAATAAAAATTGTGTCCGAGCTGGTCACTGTTATTCGATTATGAGCGGTGCCAAATACAGATGCAATTGCTACAAGGAAAATCCCCTTAGGTGATACTTCTACGGAAGTTAACAGTAAAAAAGCATCTTAAAAATGAACTGGGCCCAAAAGTCCAATGATTAGCACTTGGGCCCAGCAGCTCTTCATTTTCTCACGCCCTTCTTCCGGATATACCAGCTGCGTTTATGAAAGGAGATGGACCTATAATTCTGGGCCAGTCTGATGATTCGTTTACGAGTAAGTGAGGCTGGTTTTGAAGTGAAGCTTTTGTTAAGGGAACTTCTTATAACCAGATGACCGGGGTAGTGAGCTTTCACGAAGTTACCGTAAGTTTCGAACTCGGAGAAACCGGCATAACTCTGTTTGTTGGTATTCTTGATAATCGCCCAGTACCACCTAGTCCTATGCCTGGCCTCAATTTTATACTTCAGCCGGGAGAGCTTCGATTTGTCGAACAGCATATAGTGGGCAACGAAAGAGCGCGAGGCGGTTGGCTTGGTCCCTAGTAATTTCTTATAGGTGCGAAAATACTCGGGACGACTCCAGTTACGGCAGTAAAAAACGGTTTTCCCGTTGACGAGGAAGACATGAGGGCGGATGAGAATGGTGTCGGCGTCAATCACAAGATAATACCTTTGTCTAGTCAAGCTTCCTCCCGCCAGCTTCAACAATTGTTGGAGCAGCCAGCCTGAGCGATTGGTGCGTTTGGTTTGGTAGTGAATGTCTTTTTTTGTAATCGGTAGGACGCGTTTTTCATTGATGAAGATGCAGTTTTTACGCCGGCAAAGGGCCTGGATTCGCTTGCTTGGTGGCGATATAACCATGATCTTACCGACGGGATGCTTCACTTGCTTATGGATGCTGTCAATGACATAGGGAAGAGTGCCAAGGTCTTTCTCAATAGCTGGGATCAGGACATCAATTTTGATAGAGCTGTTGAAGGCGCTTTTCGCTGAACGTGTCAATTTCTCACATCCTTTTCGCTAAGCAGTTTTAATCCTATGTGGGTTCATTAAAAAAGCCCCCAAATAAAGGGAGCCTGTGATGGTATTAACGACGAAGTGAATGCATCATCATTCTATGGTGATGTGCCCTCATACGATGGAAATGTTCCCTTTGAGCGAATGTGTGATGCATCATTCGGTCGTGCCTATGTGCAGTACTTAAAGCGCGAAAGCGTTCTGCTTGCCTTAAATGATGGCGCATTCTGTCTCGGTGATGCTCGATAGGATCCATAAATACATCATCTCCTTTCGCCGTAATAATTAATGTTATGAGATCAGATTTTAAACTGCTTGTGCGTTAGTGGATAAAGAACAAAATGGGTAGCAAGCGAAGTGGTGGTTTAGAGGCAACGAAAGAGGCGCTAAGGCTTTAATACGCTTAGCACCTCTATAATCAATCGGTTATTTCAGTACATCCAAAGCACGCCGTAGTTTCTTTGCAAACTCTAAGGGTGGCTCTACAGATTCAAGATGCAAATACATGAGACGTGGCTTATCAAAGAGCCAGTGATTGTGCAGGGCAGTAACGATAAAACCTTGTTTACGAACAGCGTCAATAAACTTTTGGACTTCGGATTGCAGGAGTGTAAATTCACCCGTATTCAAGGTGTTTCCTTCTTTATCAAGGGATTCAATGGTAATTTCGTGCTCAGTATCATATGGTTTACCCAAGATTGTTGCATTGAGATTACGCTTAACCGTGATAGAACAAGTATCATTTGACATGCCTGTCCCACCTAGAATTTTGGCTATACGATCGCATAAACTTTTCGGTATCTTCAAGTTTTATTCTCCTCTTCTTGTTTTAATGTATTTTATGTAGAAGAGAATAAGAGGTTCTGGACAAAGGTAAAAAAGGGTGCATGTACCAGTAGAATAGTGGTAATAGGACTACTATAAAAACATTACGTGTGACCCATTGATAAAGCTTTACATGGAGTGGGAGTTTTAAAAATGTATTTTTAAACAAGAGATATCGAATGATTGCAGGGGCATTGTTGAAATGAAGAAAACCCTCTAAGCAAGTGGGCTTAGAGGGGGTGAGGAAACAAACGTTTTTAGAAAATGAAACCCTATGACTTCTCGGGATTAGCTGTGTCGTTAACTCCCAGATATCTATGGTAGAACAACTCAGCAACACCTAGTAGGACAACAGTGACGAAAAGTTCTCCAAAACTTAAATCCCAGTTCAACATACTGGCTACAGCCCATAAATAAACGGCAGCAATTACAGCATCTGCTATTGTTGCAGTTACATTGTTCGTAGCACGGAGGATTAACTGATCTCCAATCAGATAGGCTATGACTGTTAATCCAAGCGCTGTTACTATGGCTGACAGCCATGTAGCGTTAGTAAAAGCTAAAAGGGAACCAACAACTATAACACCATTAATTATTACTTTGATTAAAAAACGATTGATTGTTATCACCTCACTTTATGTATTTACTTTGAGCAAAAACAAAATGTTTATACGGAAGTAACATTAGTTTAAATGTGAGGGTGAAGTGCCAAAGTATCTAGAAAATATAAAGTGGCGTTTGCACGAAGCAAAACGCCACTAGGAAGGAGATATTCTCCTTAATTCAATACATTAAGAGCACGTCGGAGTTTCTTTGCAAACTGAATGGGGGGTTCCACCGTTTCGATATGCAAATACATGAGACGTGGGTTATCGAAAAGCCAGTGATTGTGAAGAGCAGTGATTCTTAGTCCTTGTCGACGGGCAGCGTTAATGAACTTTTGAACATCCCTTTGCAAGAGCGTAATTTCTGCCGTGTTTAACGTATTTCCTCGGCTATCCAACGACTGAATAACAATCTCATGTTCAGTATCGTATTTTTTACCTAGGATTCTTGCATTGAGATTACGCTTAACCATTATTGAACAAGTATCGTTTGACATGCCTGTCCCACCCAAAATTTTAGCTAAGCGATTACATAGACTTTTTGGTATCTTCATCGATTCTCCTCCTTTTCTTGTCTTATTGCATACTATGAGGAGTAGAAAAACTTGTTCTGGACAAAAGAAAAAAAGGGTACATGCCCTTGCTAGTTTTCAGGGAATTAAAAGAAAGCCCCGATTGAGGTGCTTTCTTTTGCCATTTCCATCTTTCCTAGTTTTTCAAGTTTAGGGCTATACAAAGTGAACCTTAGGATGGTAAACTGAGAAAAATAAATATTCGATGGTGATCGAATGCATAGTTCATATTCTATTAAAGTTGAATGGTCTGCTGCTTACGAATGTATCATTAGTCTGTATGTGTACATCTATGAAAAAGAACGGAAGCACCTGCAACTAGGAAGCGCTTGGAAAGAAGAAACGACGCGAATGCTGCCTGATTCATTCGCTGCCGAGCTCGCTGATGAGCGTTGGGAAGTCCTACACCGACTCGTACTTTTGGTGGCACAGTCACCACGAAAAGCATCGGTGGCTGATTTTCTGGAATGGTTGGAGCTTATCCCGCCAGGTGAAATTTACGAACGACTCGCACCATGGGTGGAGACGATACCGCTCAACCTGGGTGAAATACGTGACCACAGCCTCTCTCTGCTGAAACGTTGGAACGAGCACTACTTTTCCAAGGTCGAGCCGCGCATTTTGGAAAGTTTGGAGCAAAGTGCTCGGCAAACGGAGGAACTGGCAAAAACATTGTCTGCGATCGAAACCATCGATCAGGTTACGCATGGTATCTGGATCGAGCCGATAAGCGAGCTGCAGGAGGTTGTGCTGATCCCCCAGTATCACTGTGCACCTACCTCGGTGCTTGATTTTCATCGTGGAATCGCGACCTGTCTATACCCTGTGCGGGATGCGGAAAGGCTGCGTCCCGAGCCGCTACTGGAGCTGTTGCCAATCACGCAATGCCTGGCAGATGAAAAAAGACTCCAGATTCTTCGCTGTCTGTCTGACGGGACATGTACGCTGGGAGAGCTGCAGCAGCAAGTATCTCTCGCCAAAAGTACGGTTCACCACCATGTTACGGCGCTGCGTCGGGCTGGCTTGATCCGTGCTCATTACACTGGCAGCTCCACTATCGCTTACTATAGCTTGCGTGGGCAATTTGTAGAAAGGCTGCCTGTCCTGCTGCGCTCCTTTTTAGAAAGCGGGGGAAAACAGCAATGAACAAGCTAAAGCAAGCATGGGGGGCGTATCATCCCGTTGTTCATCTTTTGATGGGCGGAACCGTATTTGTCATGCTTACACAGTGCATGAGCTTGCCGTTTTTGGCGATCTATCTCAGCGAAACGACGACACTTTCTCCGGCTTATATTGGAGTCATTGTTGGCGCAGGACCGCTGGCGGGGACGTTCGGCGGCTTTGTTGGAGGGGTTTTGTCTGACCTGTTTGGCAGACGCAAGCTGATGATTTTGTCCATGCTGATGATGGCTGTGGCGTTTGCCTGCTTTATTGTGTTCAGCCAGCCGCTAGCGCTGCTTTTCATCAGTTTGGCGCTAGGACTCGCGGCATCCTTTTATGGCACCATTTCCAAGGCAATGATGGGGGATTTAACACCTGAGGACAAGCGATTTCGAGTGTTCTCCAACCGGTATTTGGCAATTAACCTCGGTGTGGCGATTGGGCCAATGCTGGGTGCCTTTTTAGGAATTGCGGGCAGCGGAATTGCCTTTTTGCTTACGGCGATTTCGTATGTCTGCTTTGCTGTACTGCTCGCGATTGCGTGCAAAAAGTACGCGATCGTCGATACGACTGCAAAGCAGGGCGAAGGAGAAGCGGAGAAGCCGAGCCTGGGCAAGATGTGGCAAGTGCTGAGCAGGGATGTCGTTTTGCTTACCTTTGTTATCGGAGGAATTCTTTTAGTGACGGTGCATGGGCAGATGTCTGTCACCTTGTCCCAGTATTTGCGTGAAAATATTGAAGAAGGCGTAGCACTGTTTGGTGTCGTGATGAGCGTGAACGGGATGACGGTCTTGTTGTTGCAGATTCCTTTGACGCGACTCGTGGAGCGATTCTCCTTATTTTCGCGTATTGCAGGAGGGGCGATCCTGATGGCTGTTGGTGAGGTAGGCTTTGCCACTTCGTTATCGTGGAGCTGGTTCATCGCTGCAATGGTCGTATTCACTTTGGGCGAAATATTGATTGTTCCTGCCGAATACGCCCAAATCGACCAAATTAGTCCAGCCAATATGAGAGGGACGTATTATGGAGCGCAAAGCATCAGTAATCTAGGCAGCTTCCTCGGGCCTTGGGCAGGAGGGATGGTCCTATCAGCGTATGGGGGACCCGCGATGTTCCTGGTCATGGCAGGGCTTGCTCTTCTAAGTCTGATTTTTTACAGGCTAGGACAAAGACTGCATGAAAAAAAGCAGCAAAGAAGCAGCGTGGTGGTTGAAACCGCAAGCTAAAATATGGTTTTTCCTTGATTCGCTGCCTGAACTTTACTATACTAAGAAGTAACTTTTTCAAAGGGGATGTCTTTTTGTCGGTGGTCGTTCTTAACTAAGGAATTTCATATGGCTTGGTCCAATTTATTCGCGAAAAACCATGAGTGTAGTGGTTTGTTTGTAATGCGGAAAAATGACCAGACCTGATTAGTTAAGAACAGCGGTCATCTACCTATCTCTATGTCAACCAGAACCGTGCTCTTAGGCACGGTTTTTTTGTAGGATCACTGAGGCTCGGCCAAAGCATGGCGTAGCCCGGTTTCCTCATTTGGCAGAAGGTGAACTTTGTTCATTTTCTGCCTTTTTGTGTTCTGGTGGGCATCATTCCTTTTGAAAGAGGGTTACCCATAACTATGAAAAAATATATCGAAGAAACATATAAACGTGTAGAACTTCAAGAAGGCCAACGTGTGATTGAGCATTTTCTCATTCAGTGCTATTTGAATCCAGATATCTCAACAAAAGAGCTTGCAAGGAAAGTACTGCTGCCGCTCCCTGTTGCTACGGCGATCAAAAAAGAATTGATCAAGGCAGGGGCTTTGGAGCAAGGAAGCGGTGTTCGTTGCAGCGCCAATGGACGTGAATATGTGGAGCAAGCGTTGGGCTATGGCGGACTAGACCATGCTTTGTTTCAAAAGCTGATAAGTGAGGACGATGCATGGAGGACAGAGCTCGCTGAGGTACGCACAAGTATGGAAGAGATATTCTCCTTAAGGCCACAAGTGGATGTGCTGCTGGATCAGTCCAAAAGTACAGTGGAGACGAGCTTGCGCCGTGCTCTCTTATGCCTGCGTGATCAGGCGCTGCTTGGGAAACGAATATTATGTGTAGGCGATGATGATCTCGTAAGCGTAGCACTCGGCTTGCTGCTCAAACGATTGTATCCAGCTGCCGAGAAGCAAGCAGCCAAAATCGATGTGGTTGATATTGACCAGCGATTTTTAGGATATATTGAATCGATAGCAGCAGAGCAAAAGCTGCCGATTACATGCCATCAGGCTGATTTGCGGCAGCCACTCCCCAAGCGATTGCACGGCAAGTACGATTGCTTTTTCACAGACCCGCCGTATACACTCTCGGGGATGTCACTCTTTTTGTCGCGAGGAATCAGCGGCTTGCAGAAGCAAAAGGGCTTGTCCATTTATCTTTCCTTTGCACACAAGTCTCCCGATTTTACGCTGGCCATGCAGCGAGAATTCGTTCGCGCTGGCTTGACAGTACGTGAGGTCATCAGCCATTTCAATGAATACGAAGGGGCGCAGATGATTGGGAACCGCGGACAGATGATTGTGCTGACGACAACCGAGATGACTGCTGCAAGTATTCCACAGGCTTTTCACGATGCCTTATATACAGGCGAAGAAAAGCAGACGCTCCGTACTTATCGGTGCAAGCGTTGTGATGAAGCTATTCGAGTAGGCATGAAGGGGGCGTACAAAACGATCGAGGAATTAAAGAAGCGAGGCTGCCCCCGTTGTAAAAATGGTACCTTCAGGCTGATCTCCCGCAAAAGAGTCTAGGCCCCTCTGATAATAATGACGAGCCTCTACTGATTGTCCACTTGTCGGCATAAAGTAGTGATGAGGAGGGGGGATCGCATGGCCCAAGAAAAAGCTTTCGTGGCATTACGGATGGTTACCGGCATCATCTTTCTCATGCATGGATTCGCCAAGCTGCAAAGAGGGATGGATACGGTTACGGCCATGTTTGTGGAGCTGGGCTTACCCAGTTGGCTTATTTATCCAGTGCTTGCAATCGAGCTGATGGGTGGACTTGCCTTGATACTGGGGGTAGGGGCGAGCTACGCGGCATGGGGGCTTGCCGTTATTATGGCGGGCGCGATTGTGACGGTAAAATGGAAGAATGGCTTTCTCGGTGGTCCGGAAAAAAGCGGTTATGAATTTGATTTGATCCTGCTCGCCGTCACCGTATGTGTGGGGTTAAAACGAACAGAAAAGAGACCTGGCTGAACGTGTGTGAGTCGTCAGCCAGGTCTTTTTCGTGTAGAGAGGATGTCCAGCATAGCGGCTAGGATGTGACAGCCGCGAGGAATGGGCTTTTTTCACCTATATAGTAAAGGTGCAGCTCGTGCATGGCGCGAGTACATGCCGTATAAAACAGCTTTCTCTCGCTTTCCTGTCCGTAGCAAGCGCTGGACGCGTTGTAAATAATGACGGCGTCAAATTCCACCCCTTTTGCCAAATAGGAAGGAATGACTAACGTGCTCGCATCGTAGGAGGTCGTCGTGGTTCCGATCAGACGCACAGGTAGCTGCTGGTGCAAGGCATCGTAAGCAGCTTGTGCTTCCTCTGCCGTTTTGGTAATAACGGCTATGGTTTGATGACCGTTTGCGGACAGCTCCTTGATTCGTGAAATGATCGATTCGTTCAGTTCTGCTGGATTAGCAGCTTGGGTCATGCTTGGTTTACGCCCGTCTCGATTGAACGTCTCGATCAGCTCGCCGCCAACGATCAATTGGCGAGTAAACTCCACGATGGGTCGTGTCGAGCGATACGTTTTCGTCAAGACGAATGTTTCCGTTTCAGTCGGAGCATACAGCGAGCTTACGGCGTCAAAGCTGTCACTCTGATAGGCATGTGCATAAATCGCCTGATTCCAGTCACCTAATACCGTCATTTTGGCGCGGGGAAAGAGTCGCTGGATAAGAGCAAATTGGAACGGCGAGTAGTCCTGTGCCTCATCGATAAATACATGGCGAACGAGATTGTTCGTTTGAAAGCCCTCCAGTCGCTCCTGCAAATACAAATAGGGAGGGATATCCTCGTAGGCAAGCTCGCCTGTCGCCAATTTCTCCAGTGTTTGCTCGCAAATAGTCGCCCAGTGGCTGGGAAGCTCTTTTTCGGTTGGCAATAATGTCGCCAGAAGCGCAGGCTGTGAAAAGAGCAGCCTGTAGATGGCGGGAGTGTCGATGAATTGCAGCTCACGAATGGAGTCGCGAATCGGCTGAAAATGCTTTTTCACGATCCTGGCGGCCAGCAATTCCTGCTCCTTGTCAAAGTCGTCAAACGAATCTTCACGGAACTGATTTTTCCTGCGGAGCTCCTGGTAAACGGCAGCGTAGGCATCTTTATCGAGCAGCTCCATCTCATCTTCCACCCACGGCTTTGTTCGTTCGCGAATCTCCAGCTGCTTAAGCTCACCATAGAGCGCCTTTGCGACGAGGCTCATCCGATTGGGAATAGGCAGGGAGGTATCATACGAGTAAAAGATGTCATGAATATGCTCGGAGCTAATGAGGACCTTGCCGCGAAAGGTGATGGGCGAAAAAAGAATACCTGCTTGTTTTAGATGTGACGCATATTGATCAATGGCCTGCATAAACAGGGCAGAGGATTTGAATTGAATTCCTTCCAGGCGCTCAGTGTAGCCGGGAAGCTGCATAGCGGTCAGTACGTATTCCATTTGTGTCAGTGGACTTTCCAGTTGAAATTGGTGCCCAAGACGATGCTCCGTATACTCCTGAAAAGTGGTTTGCTGCATATTTTCCTCGCCCAGCTCTGGCAAAACAGTCGACACATAGCTGTTGAAAAGCGAGTTGGGTGAGAACAAGACAATCTGTTCGGCGCGCAGGGTTTGGCGATAACGGTACAGCAAGTAGGCGATGCGCTGCAGAGCTGCTGATGTTTTTCCGCTGCCCGCTGCCCCTGATACGATGACGAGTCGACTGCGCTCGTTGCGAATAATACGATTTTGATCGCGCTGGATTGTAGCAACGATGCTTTTCATTTGGGAATCCGCCTGTTTGCCGAGCACTTCCTGTAACAGCTCGTCACCGATCGTTACACCCGTATCAAACAGATGCAGCAGACGACCATCCCGAATGACGTACTGCCGCTTGCCGGTCATTTCACCTGTGACGGTCCCGCTCGGTGTTTCATATTGGACAGGACCAGGCGAATAATCGTAGTACAGGCTAGAAATCGGCGCGCGCCAATCATACACGAGAAAGTTTTCGTCGTTTTCGTCGAGCAAGGAGGCAATCCCCAAATAAATCGGCAGAGTCTCTTGCTCGAATTCCTCCCGAAAATCAATCCTGCCAAAATAGGGAGAGTGCAACAATCTGTTCAGGGTTCGCAACTGATTTTGGGCATGGCGGTGAATACGCTCTCGCTCAGACAGTACTTCCGCTTGTTGCTTGATGCTGGCGTAGGTTTCTACCGCTTCAATAGCATCCTCGAAGTTGACGGTGACATCATCCCAAAAATGCTTGCGGATGCCGATGATATCAGCACTTACCTCGCTGACATGCTCCTTTAGATCGTCAATCCGCTTATGAATCTCTGAAATCACTTGCTCAACCCGCTGTTGCTCATGTAGCCTGTCTTGGTCAGCCGCGTTCATGGAACCGCTCCTTTTTCATTCCCCATTTTTGGTCGAAGGGTTTGGTTTGACAACCAGCATTGGATGTGGTACTATTATATTGGAGATAAAATGTGGTGTTTCAAACCATGCGCCAAAAGACCAATTTCCATTTTAGCATAGGAAAGTTGGGCTTTCAACATGGTTTCGAACATTTTTTTGTGTTGTTAACGACTATGAATAAATAGCAAGCGGAGTGCCTGTCTCAGGTTTCCGCTTTTTTGTATTGTTTATAACCTAAACCGTCACAGAGAAAACGCAGGAGATTGTCCCTGCGTTTTCTCAACGTATCATGTTCCAGCTAAATAAAGCTTGTTTTGCCGCCGGTCACAGGAATGACCGCTCCTGTGATGAAATCGGACCGCTCTTGTGTGAGAAACTCGACCACCCGCGCAATATCCTCGCCCGTCCCTAGTCGACCGATCGGAGTATTGTTGCTGTCCAAGCCTGTGACATCTTGTATGCTCGCTTCCTTCCATGGATGGACAATATCACCGAGATTGACCATATTGACGGTAATCCCATGGGGAGCTTCTTCAATCGCGAGGCTTTTGGTTAGCGAGACCAGACCCGTTTTTGCTGCGGCATAGGCTGCCCGCTGCGTCCAGCCGGGAGCTGTTTCTGCCAAATGATACCCGAAATTAATAATTCGTCCCCATTTGTTTTCCCGCATGATCGGGACAATGCGCTTCGCCAGGTAAAAGACAGCACTCAGATTACCATTTACCATATAGTTCCATTCATCGAGTTCGTAGTCTACGAGATTTTTATACTCAAATACAAATGGTCCGGCATTATTGATCAAGACATCGATAGTGGCAAATGCTCCGAGGGATCGATTAACTATTTCATTTACATCGTCTATGTTTGCTACGTCGCCTTTGACACAGAGCGTTTTGACCTGATAGTGCTCCTCTACAAAGGCGGCTAGGGCTATTGCTTCCTGTTCATTTGATCGATAGTTAATGATGAGATCAAATTGGTGCTTTGCCATTTCCTTGACGATCCGATGACCGATCCCCGTGGCTCCACCAGTGATTAAAGCTACTTTTCTGTTCAACCTCTCACCCTATTCTGGTTTCATTACCATTACTATTATGAAGCAATGCTTCGGGCATATTCCTACTTAATTACTTCATCCGCTAGCATAATTCCTTTTGAATTCCAGGAAAAGTGGCGAATTGTATGTAAAAAGCACATAAAAAAGCTTCGGACAGATGAGAGTCGAACAAGAAGCAGTCAAAAGAAAAAACCGCTCACTGAAGCGGTTTTCGTTAACCGTATACAGATTGTTCCCACCAATCCACCGAAAAAAAGAATGCTGTAGCTTCTTCCGATTGTGGCACATGGATCATCAACGCCATCCCGGGTCCGATAATCCACTGACCGTTTGAATTCCCACCCGCCGTAGTCATAGGAGGAATGATTCGTGTACTTGCCACGATGCCGTCTCGCGTGACGTCTGCACTGTTTGAGCCGTAGAGGATTTGACCTTGTGAAGCAGGAGAGGGAGGAAGCTGAACAAAGCCAGATGTCACTTGTCGTGAGGTCTTGCCACCAATGATTGATTCTGCTTTTCCGAACCATATATGTGCGACCAGAGGCTGGGTCGTGCTGTTAGTAATCGACCAATGCTGGACGTACAGGAGGGCGGTGGAGCGCAAAGGGTTGATCAAAGCTCCAAAGCCCTGGTCCTTGTCTGTAGCTGCGATTTTCTCGGTTTGCCCCATGTAATATTTGGATTGGGAGGCCATCGACATGGCATAAGGAACGTGGACACTCCTAGGCAGTTGCTCTGTCTGGGGCGGGGTGGGGAACGGATAATATCCCATTTGCATGTATACATCAGGCATGCCGTAAAAGTAGGAGGGCTTTGTCATCGGCTTACGCTCCTTTTGATAAGTGCTAGCCCTGTAGTATATGGCAATCGTTCTGCTAGGGTGCGGATGAGCGAATCAGTCTTCCTGTGAGAATATGTCTACGCCCATCGCATTCAGTATGGTAACGGCTTCACGGATGGGTAGACGAGGCAGTCGGAACTCCTCTGTGATCGCGGCTTCCAGCTCGTTTATAGACCGCAGTACAAATTTTTGATCCTCTCCGTTTTCCTGCATGATCCAGAGCGAATTGTTTTTGAGTGAGACGCCACGCTGGCGATCCAATTGATAGATATGAATTCGCAGCATAGATAAAAAAGTAGCTCCTGGCGCAAAGGAACGCACAATAGCTGCCGAAAAATCACCTAATTCCCGCGGTTCAAGATGGGAAAAGTGCCAGCTGTCGCTCACCAGCTCTTGGCTGCGCATGCGATGGAAGCGAAAGCGGGAGGGAGAGAGCGGATCAGGAACAAGCTGGACTGCTTCCTTGCCAAACGCAGAGAGGTAGTCGGGATCAGAGAGGAAGCGAACAGGTTGAAAAAAAGGGGCTGCGGCACCTGCATCTACATAGAGAGGCTCTCCATCTGCCAAAAGACCCGTGATGATGATCGCAGCATGATCATCTGCGAGAGACACGAGGTATCCCGAATAGCCCAACTCACGCAACAAAGCAAGAAAATTGGCATTAATGGCATAGCAGGTACCCCCGTAATCGTAACGGCTTGCATTTTCCACGTATTCAGTTGGAGCGGGAACAATGCTTTTTTTGTATGTATGGTAATAGAGCAGCTTGCTGACGTTTTCGTAGGGAAAAGCTTGCAGATGAGAGCGGCATAGCTCATTTAGAAATTCGAGATCGGCGGCTCTTTGCTCTACCCCTAAACGCTTTAGGTACGCCTTGCTCCAGGCTGGTATTGCTGGCAATGGTAATGCTTTTTGCATGATCTACACCCCTTCTACACAAAAGAAAAACGCCCGAATCTACTGCTCCCAGCAGGGATTGGGGCGCTCGCCTATGATGTCATATTTAAGAGACTGTTTTCCAGGCATGGATGGCGAGCAGTGCCCAGCCAACAAGAAACAGCACTCCGCCAATCGGTGTGATGGCTCCCAGGACTTTGATTCCGGTCATCGCCAGCGTATACAGGCTTCCGGAGAATACGAGCGTACCTGCGACAAAGCACCAGCCAGCCCATACAAGCCCAGAGGAATCCGGATACCATTTGAGCAGAAGCGCAACCAGCACGAGTGCCAGCGCGTGTGTCGTCTGATAAGTAACGCCTGTATGGAAAATGCCAAGCGAATACTCATCCAGCTTTTCTTTAAGTGCATGGGCACCGAATGCTCCAAGCGCAACAGAGAGAAATCCGCTGATACTCCCGAGCATCAAAAACAGTTTCATGAGTGAATCACTCCTTTTTCAATTCAAACCTACACATGTGTCCGATATCTATTTTACCGTATCAGGACTGCCCCTGCCCAATTGCAATTTGATGAACACGGTTTGGACTCGCGTACAGACCGCTTGTCAACTCCCGACATAAATTGAAGTATCGCAGCGGAATCACTGTCACACCGCTGGATCGGGAGGTGAAATACGACATGAACAAATGGCTCTCTCTTGCTGGTGGACTTGTTGGCGGATATGCTTTGCTGAAAACGCCGTTGGACGGTACTTTTCTGAACGGATTGAATCCGTTGGTCGATGGAATTGGCCTGATTGCCATGCTGGTCTTCTCGGGTGCTCTTATTTATACTGGTGTACGCGACTGGTTCCAGCGATAAGAAAACCTCTATCGAGCCTCCTATAGGGAGGAGCGACCGCGTTTTAGCGGAAGGTTATTCTTGGTAAATCAATGTACTGCTAGATAACACGTAAAGGTATCTCCTAGTGGGATGCCTTTTTTCCTGACCGCTTTGACTCGATTTGTGTCATATTTGCATATTTTGGTAAAAATGTAAGAAAATTTGTTTTTCGTGACAGCATTCGACAGTATCTGTAAAACTCCTGCGGTATACTTTTGGTAGCTAAAGGAGGATTATTGATAAACATGGATATTATTTTGTTTGTCGTTGGTTCTGTTTTAGAATATATGGCGATATTTGCTTTCATGTTTTCCCTTTTTAAATTAGGATTTCGAGAGTATTTGACTGAAATCTTTATCTCATGCTTGATGCTTACTTTCGTTTCATTCGCGATGAGATACGCCTTCCAACTAGAACAATACTCCTCCTTTGTTCAAATTGTAATCTTCTGCCTCTTACTGCGTAGTGTTTTTCACTTCCATATTCTTTACTCCATTCTATTGAGCTCAATCTATGTCATTTATGGCTTTTGGCAAGTGTTTGTTGTCTTGAACGTCCTCGAAGCGCTGCATGTTTTGTCCCTCGACCAGGTGCTCGGCAGGGAGAATTCCTACTATATTTTACAGGCAGTTACGATCATTTCCATTTTCTTCATTTCAAAAGGCATAGGCTCCGTTATACAAGGATTCGATGTGCCCCATGGAAAAACCGTTTTTTTTAAGAACAAAATGAATTTTATTTTACTTGGACTCGTTGTCAGTCTCATATTCATTTTTAGCATGGGTTATTATCTGCTCATTACAGGCGGGAACGTCAACGAAATGGTAGTTATGCTGGCATTGTCCCTTTTCATTATTATTATTTTCTCATACATAATTGCGAGGCGAGCCCATTGATAGAAACGATCGCATTAAAGATTGCAACGGGGATCAAGCGTGTAAATCCAGACGTGCCGCAATCCGTGGAGCGGATGGAGTATGCATTAATCATTTTGCTAAACGGCGTGACGGTCATCATCGCTTCCCTAGTCGTCGGGGCTATCTTGGGAACATTGCAGGAAACGATGATCTTTTTGATCGCATTTGCCCTTTTGCGGCAAGTCTCGGGAGGCTACCATTTATCGACTGCACTTGGCTGTGCAATCGTCTCGATCTCGCTAGCTGCCGTCATTCCGCTCATTCCTGTAACGGACAGCATTTGCTACGTCATGAGTGGGATCAGCGTGATTCTCGTAGCCTGGTTTGCTCCATCCAAAATCGAAAATCAATCTCGTATTCCCAGCAAGTATTATCCGCTATTAAAAGCGATATCGATAGCCATCGTCTGTGCGAGTGTATTCATTGCCTTGCCTGTCATAACGAAAGCTTTGTTTGTACAAGCACTGTTTCTGATCAGGAAAAGGAGGTGAAAAATATGCGGAAAATGATGGAGAAAATGACGAAAGCAGCTACCTTTGGATTTGCAAGCTTCTTGTCAGTCGTTGCTGTCACCACTGTCAATGTAGCCTCTCCTTGGCTCACGAATAGCCCGAAGGTTCCCAATGAATTGCTCAAAAAGTAACATAGGGAAGGGAAAAGGCGCGTAAATGCGCCTTTTTCTTTTTGCGCAGGCCGGATCAAGCAGCGCTTTTTCATCGTATAGGAATTTATAAGCGTGATGCTTATGAATTCCGGAGCGCATGACAAGGTGCCTCAGCGTACGCATCCGGCATAACTACGGTAAAACTTTCCGCTATACGCGGTCGCTACTCCTTGAGGAAGCCTCGTTAGAGGTTTTCTTATGAAAATCTGGCTTCTTTTGCACCACATCCCCATATACATATAATAGGCTTTGGCAAATGGGGGGGAACGGTCTTGACCAATGATGAGCGGAAAGAACTCGAGCGATCGATTGACGAAATTACGGAAATCGCCAAGGGCTTCAACCTCGATTTTTATCCGATGCGATATGAGATTTGCCCGGCGGACATTATTTATACGTTCGGGGCTTACGGAATGCCGACGAGATTCTCGCACTGGAGCTTTGGAAAAAGCTTTTATCGCATGAAGCTGCAGTACGACCTCAACCTGAGCAAAATTTACGAGCTGGTGATTAACTCTAATCCATGCTACGCGTTTTTGCTGGATGGCAACTCGCTCATCCAAAACAAGCTGATTGTCGCCCACGTTCTGGCGCACTGCGATTTTTTCAAAAATAATATGCGCTTTTCCAACACCAATCGAGATATGGTGGAGAGCATGGCCGCCAGCGGTGAACGGATTCGCCAGTATGAGATTGAATATGGAAAAGAAGCCGTAGAAAACCTGCTGGATGCAAGTCTGGCCGTCCAGGAGCACATCGATCCGAGCCTGCTCCGGCCGAAGCTGCGCTGGAAAAAGGAAGGAGATGTCGCTCCTAAAAAGACAACGGGAGAACGAATCTCGCCCTATGATGATTTATGGGGATTGGATCGCAAAGAAAAACAAGAGCCCGACCAAACGAAAGCAGTCCGCAAATTCCCGCCTGTACCGGAAAAGGACTTACTGCTGTTCGTTATGGAGTACAGCACCGTGCTGGAGGATTGGCAGCGTGATGTACTGACGATCATTCGGGACGAGATGCTGTATTTCTGGCCGCAGCTGGAGACGAAGATCATGAACGAAGGCTGGGCGACCTACTGGCATATGCGCATCCTGCGGGAAATGGAGCTGACGGAGGCAGAGACGATTGATTTTGCCAAGCTGCATTCTTCCGTTATACAGCCCTCAACGACGAGCATTAATCCATATCATCTTGGACTTAAAATTTTCGAGGATATTGAAAGACGGTGGGATAAACCGACCAAAGAAGAGCAGGAGCGCTATGGAAGAAAGCCGGGTGAGGGGCGCGCCAAAATTTTTGAAGTGCGTGAGCTGGAATCGGACATCAGCTTCATTCGCAATTTCTTGACCAAGGATCTGGTAAGTGATCTGGATTTATACATGTTCGGCAAGCAGGGCAACGAGTGGGTCGTGGCTGAAAAACAGTGGGAGCAGGTACGGGATGGCTTGGCTGGCACACGGGTCAACGGCGGATTTCCATACGTGCTCGTCCACGATGCGGATTACTTGCGCTCGGGTGAGCTGCTCTTAAAGCATCATTTTGAGGGACTTGAGCTAGACGTCAAATACGTGGAGAAAACATTGCCGTACATCTACACTCTCTGGGGCAAAAATGTCCATCTCGAATCGATCGTAGAGGATCGGCAGGTCTTGTTCACTTACGATGGCAAGAAGGTGCACCGGAGATTTTTATAAACGTATAGGAATTTATAAGCGTGACGCTTATGAATTCTGGAGCGCATGGAAACTTTCCGCAAAAACGCGGTCGCTCTTCCTCGAGTAAGCCTCGATAGAGGTTTTCTTAACACTTGTACCAACAATCAGGTGAAAAGAGGCCGTATCCTTGGTGAAAATCGAAGGGTACGGCTATCTTTTTGAAGTAAAAGCGAAATATTTCAAAAATTCATTGACAGTTTATAAACAGGGCTAGTAATATAAATCATGAAATAACAAACTAATACATCAGATATTAGATACCAGAGAAACGAATCATAATAGGATTCTTGTTAAGGAGGGATTCCGATGGAAAAGAGACGTGCTGCTATCGTTACAGGCGGTGCCTCTGGCCTAGGATTCGCCGTTGTGAACCGATTTGTTGAAAAAGGGTATGCCGTTGCAATCGTTGATTTGGCGGAGGAAAAAGGCAAGGAGATCGCACATCAGCTCAGGGAGAAGGGGGCAGACGTCCACTTCATCGGAGGAGATGTGACAGATCAAGCGCAGGCTCGCGATATTGCCAAAAGGGCATTCGAAGCGCTGGGAGACATTCATATCCTGGTGAATGCTGCGGGAATCATCAGGCGCACACCCGCGACCGACGTCAAAGACACAGAGTTACTGGTGGTTTTGCAAGTAAACCTGAGTGGCACTGTCTTCATGTGTCAGGCGGTTCAGCCCTATATGGCGCGGGGCGGCGAGGGAGCCATCGTCAACTTTAGTTCTATGCTTGCCCATTATGGCAGCGAAAATCTGCTTTCGTACGCTGCCTCCAAAGGAGGGATCGTGCAGGTGACAAAATCTTTGGCGGTATCATGGGCGAAGTACGGCATCCGTGTGAATTCGGTCAGTCCAGGTTATATCGAAACGCCGCTGTCTTCCGGAGCTACGCAAAACCCGGCTTTCCGGGAACGGATTTTATCCCGCACACCACAAGGCAGATACGGCAAGCCAGAGGAAGTGGCAGCCGTGGTTGATTTTCTTACGTCTCACGATGCCAGCTTTGTGACCGGAGCTGTTCTACCGATTGACGGCGGACTGCTCGCTGGTGATCCGATGCTTTACCCACCCGCAACACCTATTGCTTAACATAAAAAATCCGATAAAAAAGTGAGGGAATTACCATGACAATGACTTTGAATCAATTTACCGAAATGATGCAGTTGCCAGATCAAGCGATTGACAGCACGGAGATTCCATGGGTCCCGCAATCAGAACGTGTATGGTTCAAGCCAGTGCGCTTTGACCTCGCATCGGGCAGCTGGATCAATCTGCTGAAAGTAAAGCCAGGCGGAGCCGTAAACCGCCATCGTCACTCGGGTGGACAAGTCATGGCGTTCACGCTCCAAGGCGAGTGGCGCTATTTGGAAAGAGAGTGGGTTGCAAGGCCAGGTACTTTCGTTTACGAGCCACCAGGTGACATCCATACTCTCGTCGTGGATGGGGAAGAAGAAATGATTACACTGTTCATGCTCCAAGGCGTGATTCAATATTTGGATGAAAACGACCACATCATCTATCAGGACGATGTATTTACCAAGCTGAAGCTGTACAAGGAATACTGTGAAAAGCACAATATCCCGATGAAAGACTTGCAATTTTAAACGCCTCTTTAATATGCCACGACGCGAAAGAAGCTTCTTCGCGTCGTTTTCCTGATGAAATGGCGGCAGCTATGCGCATGTTATTTATGTGAAGGCACGTTTTATGGCTTGTTGATATACTGTGGTTTTGCTAAAGTGGGTATTATTCCCAAGTAATCGCAGCCTCTTATCCAAAGCATGGCATTAAGATGGGAGAGAGGATTTTATTCTGGTACAATGAAAAAAGAAATACGGATTGAAGGATGATAGGATTGGGCAAATCAGGGATGTTTGATAATTTAAATCTGCATGAGCGAGTCTATCTTTATCTACGTGACAAAATCGTACATAACAACCTGAAGCCAGGCTCGCGAATTGACTATGACGAATTGATGGCGGAGCTTGGTGTTAGTCGTACTCCTGTACGCGATGCCTTAAATAGACTGCAGATTGATAACTTGATAGAAGTGAGACCACGGTCTGGTACTTTTGTCAGCACTCCCAATAAAAAAGCCATCGAAGACCTCTATAATGTACGGAAGCCGCTGGAGTCTACCGCGGTGGAACTGGCAGCATCACATCTTTCCGAGGAAAGTTATCTCGCTCTCCTGAAAGAGGCCGAGCAGGCCGAGGCGGAGCTAGGGAAGGGCAACCCGGATCTCTTTTTTGCTCACGATCGCAATTTTCATCGCACGCTGATCAGTCATTCCGATAACTCCAGACTGATCGCTATCATGGATTCGTTGGAGGTACAGGTTAAGTGGTTCGGCATTATCATGACTAAGAACCTGGACAGGCCACATAGAGCGATCGAGTTTCACAAAAACATAGTGACAGCGATGCAGGCAAAAAAGATCCAAGAAGCAAAACGACTGATGGAAATGCATATCGAGGAAGTCAAATTGGACATCATGAGTGATTATCCAACGGAGTAGTAGGATCAGGCCATTTTCCCGACGAGGACGATGGCTTTTTTTACTGCGTCAAAAAGGAAAATCCCTATCGTCTATGGAAAGTTTTATTAATCAATCAATGAAATACGTTAGGAGGATGCGCTGCATGGCAAAGCAAGTAGCGGTGATCGGTTCAGGTGTGATGGGACATGGAATCGCTCAGCTTTATGCGCTGGCTGGTTTTGTAGTCGCTCTGTATGACTTGCAGGACGAGCTTTTGTCGAACGCCAAAAAGAGCGTGGAAAGAAGCTTGTCGCTGCTCGTGACAGAAAACGTCATCACTGAGCAGACAAAGCATGAGGCGCTGGAACGAATTCTTTTGACAACGGATCTGAAACAGGCTGCAGCTGAGGCAGTCGTCATCACAGAAGCGATCCCTGAAGTAATCGAGCTCAAATGGGATTTGTTTGCGAAGCTAGAGGAAGTCGCCAGACCAGATGCGATCATCGCTTCAAACACGTCTACGTTCTCCATTTCGCGCCTGATCGAAAAGGCAAAATCTCCACAGCGATTTATCATTACACATTTTTTCAATCCCGCACAGCTCGTACCTTTAGTCGAAATCGTACGGCATGAAACCACTTCCGAAGAAGTCGTGCAGACGACGCAAGAGCTGATGAAACAAATAGGCAAATCGCCCGTTCTGTTGAAAAAAGACGTTCCAGGCTTTATCGCTAATCGTTTGCAAGCAGCGCTGATGAGAGAAGCCTTCTTCTTATTGGAAGCGGGGGTCGCAGATGCCGAAGAAATTGACACGGTGATGAAAGACGGAATCGGGTTTCGCTGGGCATTTGTCGGTCCGATTGAAACGGCTGATTTCGGAGGTCTCGATACGTGGAAGCGCGTCATGGACAATTTGACTCCTGTATTGGATCCATCCAAAAGCGCTCCGGCACTGATTGAGGAGCGGGTAGCAAAAGGCGAGCTGGGAACAAAAACAGGGGCAGGGATTTACTCGTATCACAATACGTCTGTTGAAAAAAGGCTGCATGAGCGAGATGAGCAATTCATTCGCTTGGGGAAAATGAAGCGGGGCTAAGAGGGTATTGAATTTGAAATATTCTGCATTACAAATAGAAAGGGATGGGTAAACATGAAAGAATTATTGCAGCAGCTCCACATCGCAGTAGAGGAAGTAGAAGCAGAGATGATTGCGATTCGCCGAGATTTGCATCGCCATCCAGAGCTTTCGTTCCACGAGGTTCGGACACCTGCACTGATCGCAGACTTTTTGGAAGGGCTAGGTCTGGAGGTTAGAAGAAATGTAGGTGGACGAGGTGTTGTCGGGACGTTAAAAGGCGGCAAGCCAGGGAAAACGATTGCGCTGCGGGCGGATTTCGATGCGCTTCCTATTCAGGATGAAAAAGAGGTAGAGTATCGCTCGACTGTTCCTGGTGTGATGCATGCATGCGGACACGATGGGCACACGGCGGCGCTGCTCGGAACAGCAAAAGTGCTGACGAAATATCGGGACCAGTTACCAGGGACGGTAGTTTTTATCCATCAGTTTGCCGAAGAGCTCGCACCTGGAGGAGCTCGGCCGATGATTGAGGACGGCTGCCTGGACGGGGTAGATGTCATTTACGGGTGCCATTTGCAAAGCACAATGCCGTTTGGCAACGTGTATTACCGCGAAGGCTACATCCAAGCTGCTGCCGACAAGTTTACAATCACCGTAAAGGGAAAAGGCGGACATGGGGCTATCCCGCATGAAACGGTCGACCCGATCATCATTGGCGCGCAGATCGCGATGAATCTGCAGACGATTGCGAGCCGAAAAGTGGACCCATTGAAGCAGCTGGTTGTTTCCATCGGATCATTTCATGCAGGAGACGCGTTTAACGTGATTCCGGAATCTGCTGTGCTGACGGGAACGGTTCGCACCTATGATCCGGAAGTGAGAGACATGGCTGAGCAGTCGTTGATAAAAATTGCGACCACCGTAGCAGAAGCCAATGATGCAGTCGCAGAGGTCAACTACGCACGCGGCTATGATGCACTGTACAATCATCCTGCTGAAACGAGGCTCGCGAAGGAGGCGCTCACCACTGTTGATTGCGTGAATGTAGTGGAGACTCCGCCTATCATGCCGGGAGAGGATTTCTCCTATTACACGCAAAAAGTGCCGGGCAGCTTCTTTTTTACCGGGGCGCAGATGGAGAATCCAGCAAGTGTCCATCCGCATCACAGTGCCAAATTCGATTTTGACGAGCGAGCCATGGTGATTTCCG
This sequence comes from Brevibacillus sp. SIMBA_040, assembly GCF_046535075.1. Taxonomy (NCBI): domain Bacteria; kingdom Bacillati; phylum Bacillota; class Bacilli; order Caryophanales; family Paenibacillaceae; genus Brevibacillus; species Brevibacillus sp. SIMBA_040. The sequence goes on along the minus strand of NZ_JAWRXI010000019.1, from coordinate 84,985 downwards.
CCAAAGGGTTCTGCTCGATTATTGTAGCGTATCAGCAAAAACATGCGAGTGAAGCGGAGGAAGGCGCCGTTTACTCCAAATAAGCAGTAAGCAGTATAATCAGCCGTTTGCTTGATTTCTCGGAAGTTGTTAGCCGGGGAATCAAGCTTTCTTTTGTTTCTGAACTGAACATGATTTTAGTATTTTTACAATCATTTTACTAATGCTTTGTAAGTCACTTACCGATATAAGACATTGGGATTTATTTCAACTCTTATACTCCCTAATACAACCAGGAAAGAAGATGACAACAAGTGAAGTTATGGCAGATTGGATGGTTCAGAAGCAATTTCAAAACGAAATTAATATCGGCATTTCTGTTGATATTGATTGTTCCTTCCGTCGTGATTGGAACGTTGGCTTATGACACAGCCAAGAAAGAAATTGAAACACAAATTATGAAAAGCGCTAATGAAAATGTAAGTCTGGTCAATTCGATTATTACTAATACCATTGAGCCCAAAATGAAGGATGCAGATTACCTCGCTACGCTCATCAAGGAAAACCAATATTCACAAACAGATGGCTCCGAGGTCCTGCAGTATTTGGACTTGTATATGGGCATGCATCCGGAGACAGCGAGTATTAGCGTAGGTACGGAGGCTGGACAGTATTTCCGTTCCCCGAAGCAAGAGGTAAAGGCTGATTTTGACCCGCGTACAAGAGATTGGTATAAAAATGCGATGGCCAGCAAAGGATCGGTCTTTATTACAGAGCCGTATGTATCCTCGGTTACAGGCAATATCATAGTGACGATTTCCAAAGCTACGAATGACGGCTCAGGTGTCGTCGGTATAACGCTCGGGATTGAACAAATTAAAGAGGTTGCCAATACCGTAAATATCGGTACAGAAGGCTATATCATGATTCTGGACAAAAACAAGAAGTACGTCGTTCACCCGATGATGGCGGCAGGAACAGAGGCGACGGAGAGCTTTTACGATCAGCTCTATCTGGAAAATGAGGGCAAGTTGAAGTATGAGCTAGAACAGCAGGAAAAAGAGATGTTTTACACCACTAACAAGGTGACTGGCTGGAAGGTTGCCGGTTCGATGTATACGTCAGAGGTAGATGATTCGGCACAGCCGATTTTTGTAAATACGCTTTTGACCATCGTGATTTGCCTGCTTGCAGGTGGTATCCTCATGACGATCATTTTGCGTTCGATCATCCAATCCATTCGTACGATTAAAGTAAATGCTGTCAGGGTCAGCGAAGGTGTCTTGACGGAAACGATCGAAGTACGCTCCCATGATGAGATTGGTGAGCTGGGCCAAGCCTTCAACACGATGCAGGAAAATCTCCGCTCGCTCATTCAGGACGTGGAAGCGAGAGCGGAGCTGGTAGCGGCATCCTCAGAGCAATTGACTGCTAGCGCAGAACAAACTAGCAGTGCAACGGAACATGTAGCGACAGCCGTGCAGGAAGTTGCAAACAGCGCAGAGAAACAAACGGCAGGCATCGATCACAATGTGGATTCCTTGCAGGAGATTTCTTCAGGCGTTACTCGTATCGTTGAGAGTGTTCATCTTTTGTCTGATCTGACCAAGCATACAACGGATCAAGCCAACGAAGGTGGAAACTCCGTCAATCTGGTCATGGGGCAAATGAACTCGATTCACGAATCTGTGGAGAAATCCGATCATATGATCAAGTCGCTGTACGATCGCTCCAAAGAGATCGGCAGCATCTCCGAAGTGATCAGCGGAATATCGCAGCAAACGAATCTGCTCGCTCTCAATGCAGCGATTGAAGCGGCGCGTGCGGGTGAGCATGGAAAAGGCTTCTCTGTCGTAGCCACAGAGGTGCGCCTATTGGCTGAGCAGTCCCAGGAGTCAGCCAAACAAATCTCGGAATTGATTACGGAAATTCAAAAAGAAACGAAAGAATCCGTGGAAAACATGGAGAAAGTCAAACAGGATGTAGCGAACGGTTTGGAGCTTTCTACCGATACGATCCACAAGTTCGAGCAAATTATGGAGAGTACGAAACAAACGAGACCGCATATTGATGAAGTCTCCGTTATTGCCCAACAGATCGTAGCCGCCGTCCAGGAAGTAAAAGAGACAGCAAATCAGCTAGCCATGATTGCAAAAGGCAATGCCGAAACTGCTGAGGAAGTAGCAGCCTCTACAGAGGAGCAGCTCGCTTCGATGCAAGAAATTTCGGTTTCTGCACAATCCCTCTCTGCACTGTCTGAGGAATTAAAGCTTTTGATCAATAAATTTACGTACTAGTCATAAGCTGGCGTAACGATTACATCAAGCAAGAAGCCCTGCTCTATTTTACATAGAAGACAGGGCTTTTTCTTATTACTCGCGATCCTACAGGTTTCTTGCGATATGCGGTTTGCTGTAATGGCTTGTTCCACCGCCTCCGACCAAAACTCTTCCGCCGCGGTTAAAGACAAGTAATTTTCTCGATCCATCTGCAAGCAGGACAGTTACTTTGGCACGATTGGCAGTAGCGATATAAACAACATACCCGGTCCTGGACACAAAGGTGCGCCAGTTTTTATCGAATTCCGAACGCAGAACCCGATTGGAATACACTTGATTTTCGACTCGCGTGGCAGTAATTCTTTTCATCGAGCTTCCTCCCTCCCGTTTTCTACTAGCTTATTCGCTGGAAAAAGAAAGGAGTGGACAAGTGTTACTGGATATTGCCCTATTTTAGTTGCATCGTTTGTGCAAGCGTACTATGATAACAGCAAGAACGACATTCTAATGCTACCACAGGAATGCTCGTCACTAAAGGAGTGAAACACATGGCAAAAAGCAGTGCACGCAAGCAGCGGGAAAAGCTGGCGAGGGAAGGCAAGCGAAACCCGGATCAAAACAGAAGTATCTTTGCTTTCACAGACATGAGAGCGAGACAGACGAAAACAAAAACGGAAAAACTCCGTCAGCAAAAGCACAAAAGGTCGTATTCCTATCAACAGGAAGATGGCCTTTTTTGTTTGACGATGGCGAGCATAGTGGTATAGTTACATCTCATTTTTGAGAAAAATGTGGTAGCATCATGGAAAGAGTAAGAGTAATGAGGTGAGGAAAATGGAAAACCCTCCGTTTACGGTAGAACGGCTTTTGCAGCTGCCTGTATTTCGTGGTGCAAAGGTGATGGCAGGACACGCAGGGATCAATAAAGAGATTTTCTACATGACCTCGATGGAAATGCCCGATCTCACCGGGTTTCTTAGGCCAAATGAATTGATCATAACGACAGGCTACTCCGTACGTGATGAACCTGCACTAATCAGTCGCCTCTTGGATGAAATGCATCAGACTGGCTGCTCGGCGATCGGCATCAAAACGAGAAAGGTCATACAGGAAATCCCTCAGGAAGCACTGTACAAGAGCGAGCTGTACGGAATTCCATTGTTTGATATTCCCTTGGAAAATTCCTTTATTGATATGACCCATGCGGTTATTGACCAAATTCTTAATCGGCAGGCATTCATGCTGCGCGAGGTTCGGGAAGTCAACCAGCAATTTACGAATCTGGTCTTAAATCGGCGAACGACAGAGCTGGTAGTTCTGATTGGTCATCTCCTTTCCTGCGAGACTGCCGTACTCAAAGAAAATGGGGAGATCGAAAGCTGCACCTCCCATTTTCAAGCTGCCGAAATCAAGGAAAAAAGAGTGGTTCAGGTAGGAAGCAGGGTCATGGGCTACTTCGCTATTACCCGGGAATTAAAAGAACAGGATCGGTTTGAGCAAATGTGTCTTGATCATGCGGTTACCGTATTGGCGATTGAGTTTACGATTCGCCAGTCGCAGCAGCTGCAGCGCGAACGTGAGCAGGAGTCTTTTCTGGTAGAGCTTTTTTCCGGGTCATCTCACCAGGAAGATCTGCTTCGTTATCGGGCGAAGCAGCTGGGAATGTCGCTGCGCACCTTTCATTACGTCATCGTTGTTCGGATTACGAATAAGTCTGGACTGGACAAGAGCAAGCAGGAAGAACAGTATACGCTTCTGTACAATCAGCTTCTTCAAAAGGTAAACAGGCCAGGGGTAAATACTCGTAAAGGAGTCATTATCAACGATTCGATGATCGTCCTGTGCTCATCTGTCCATGCAGAAGTGGAAAAGCAGAGAGAGGATGCAGAAGCACTGCTAAAGGAGCTGCTTTCTCATAAAGAGGGGCTTCCCTCAGACTTGCAGCTTACTGCGGGCATTGGGGGAGCACGCCAGATGCTGGTTGAGGTTCCCGCCAGCAGTATGGAGGCACATAGAGCTCTATCTATCGGTCAGCACACTTTGCCCAAGCAACAAATCATCCATTTTCATGAGATATTGGTGGAGAATTTACTGCTGGATGCAGCGGGACACCCAGTATTGACGATGCTGACCTCCATTTTGATTGAGCCGCTTGTCAACTACGACAAGGAATACGGTACCGAGCTTGTTGCGACGCTGAGCGCCTTTCTCAGATCGGGTGGAAATACAAAGCGGGTCGCAGAGGAATTGTTCATTCACCGTAATTCTGTTTTGTATCGCTTGGAGCGGATTGGGGAAATTTTGCAAATGGATGTGAACGATCCAGAGGTGCGCTTTCGGCTGGATGTGGCAATGCGTGTCTGGAAAACCAAGGGAGTCGACGTCCAATCGATTCAGTAATTTCATACCGTTTGTGATCGTGCCCAAAAAGGGGCGCGAAGTTTTGGGTCGCTTTCCATAGGGGAAAACGACTTTTTTTGTACTATCAGAAAGTATAAAGAATTTAGGGAAGATAGTTTATATTCCCTACGAGCTTAGATGAGCGAAGTTTTCAGTCAATCGTGAAAAATCACGGAATGAAAGAAATGAAGTGATCGGGGGGAGGAGCGAAGCCGCGGATTTTATGCTGGCGATCCTGTATGCGCTTACAGGCCTGTAGCGAATGATTTTTGCTTTACGTAGCAATTATACAACTAGCTTAGTTGGATAGCTCCATTTTGCGATCATTCCATTCCTTTTAGCCAAGTCTATTTACGAAGGAGGCGCTATTATGGCCAAAGACAAGACTCCAAGAGAAAAACATCCCTCCGCATTTGAACCGTCGACATTGATTTTGAATATTGCCTTGTCTGTATTTGGGGCAATTATCGGGATGCAATTGATCACGTCACTGGGGGTTACGCCAAGTACCTCGATTATTGGTGCGATTGCAGCGATGCTGATTGCACGGATTCCAATGGAGATTTTCTCTAAATACCGTTCCATTCACCGCCAAAATCTTGTGCAAACATCGATTTCCTCGGCAACATTCGGTGCAGCAAACAGCCTCTTGATACCGATCGGGATTCCTTTTGCGATGGGGAAGCCAGAGCTGATTGTTCCAATGCTGATTGGTGCGGGACTCGCGATGTTTGTTGATACGGCTCTGTTGTACAAGCTGTTTGGCTCCAAGGTTTTTCCAGCGACAGGCACGTGGGCACCAGGTGTTGCTACTGCGGAAGCGATTATTGCCGGGGACAGAGGCGGCAAGCGTGGATTGCTTTTGGGCGTTGGCACAGCGATTGGTTTGCTAGGCTCGTATCTTGGAATCTCCATGTCCGCTTTTGGTGTTGCGTTTATCGGGAACATCTGGGCACTGGCTATGTTTGGGGTTGGGCTTTTGCTCCGTCAATACTCCGGGCCACTCTTTAACGTAGATCTGAATGCCTTGTACATTCCACACGGCTTTATGATCGGGGCAGGTATTGTTGCCTTGTTCCAGGTAGCTTATGTGATTCTGAAGAAGAAAAAGCCGGCTGTGGCAGTAGATGGCTCGGCAAGTGCAGAGGAATTGAGCTACACGCAAAGTGAAAAAACAACCTCACGTGTACTCGGCTTTGGATTCCTCGCATATCTCGTTGTGGCACTCATCGTTGCACTCGCTGGTGGACTTATCACGCATATGTCCTTTGGCATGCTGATCGGCTTCTTGCTCTTTGCCGCGTTTGCAGCTTATGTCCATGAATTGATTGTTGGGATTGCCGCTATGCACTCTGGCTGGTTCCCTGCCTTTGCGATTGCGTTGATTACTTTGATTATCGGGATGATGATTGGCTTTCCGCCAGTGGCACTTGGTCTGCTCGTTGGATTTAGTGCTGCGACTGGACCTGCTTTTGCTGATATGGGCTACGATTTGAAAACAGGCTATATATTGCGTGGGAATGGTGCAGATGCGGCTTATGAGCTGGAAGGCCGCAAGCAGCAATACTTCACTGGTCTGATTGCTTTTGGTGTCGCTCTGATTACGGTTGCATTCTCTTATCAAAGCTTCTTTTCCCAAGGCTTGATTCCGCCAGTCGATGCCGTTTATGCGAGCACGATTGAAGCAGGAACCTCCCCGGAAATTGCCAAGCAACTGCTGCTGTGGGCAATTCCAGGAGCGATTTTGCAGCTGATTGGTGGAGCAAATCGTCAAATGGGCGTAATGTTCGCCACCGGATTGTTGATTTTGAATCCATATGCCGGATTTGCTGTTCTGGCAGGGATTTTGATTCGTAGCATCGCGGTTAAGTTAAAAGGCAAGCAAGCGGAAAGCACGCTGAGCATTCTTGCTGCCGGCTTTATTGCGGGAGATGCAATCTACAGCTTCTGTAACTCCTTGTTCAAATTCGCGAAAAAATAAACAATCATCTGGAGGAGAAACGAAATGGCAAAAATGACAATTACCAAATCCATGATGGAAGCAGCTGTTTACGGAGGATGCGTATTGGGCGGAGGTGGAGGCGGTTGGATTGAAGATGGTATGGAAACAGGTCGCCTCTCGCTGGAGGTTGGAACTCCTTATTTATATACAGCCGACGAAATGAATGATGACGATTTGCTCGCGACTGTAGCCTTGGTCGGAGCACCGGCTGCTGAGAATCAATTTGTGAAGCCGATGCATTACGTTCGTGCCTTGCAGCTGTTGGAGCGCACTATCGGGCAGCCGATCAAAGGGATTATTACGAATGAAAATGGCGCAGGAACCACTGTCAACGCCTGGTTCCAAGCAGCAGTGACTGGTTTGCCTGTCATTGACCTGCCGTGTAATGGTCGTGCCCATCCGACTGGTTCCATGGGAGCTATGAATCTGCATCAGGTAGAAGGCTATATTTCGCATCAGGCAGCAGTCGGCGGCAAGGATGAGCTGTATCACGAGGTGTGCGTCAGTGGGCAATTGCAGCAGGCAGCCGGATTGGTTCGCAAAGTCTCTGTAGAAGCAGGCGGCCTGGTTGTTGTAGCGCGCAACCCGATCACAGTATCATATGCAAAAGAAAATGGTGCACCGGGTGCGATTCTTCAGGCGATTGAAGTAGGCGAGGCATTGCTTGGAGCAAATGGGGAGGCGGCAATCGAGGCTGTTTGCAAAAAGCTTGGGGGTCGCGTCGTCACTGCTGGACAGGTAGATGAGTTCGAGCTGAAGACGGCAGGCGGATTTGATGTGGGTCGTGTCGTGATTAGTGGACATGAGATGACGTTTTGGAACGAATACATGACGCTGGAGCAAAATGGGGAGAGATTGGGTACATTCCCTGACCTCATCATGACTCTCGACGCCCAAACTGCTAAACCAATTGTCTCAGCTGAGATTGAAAAAGGTCAAAAGCTAGCAATTATTCATGTGCCAAAAGAAAAGCTGATCCTCAGCACAACGATGCACAACAAGGAACTGCTGTCAGCAGTAGAGAGCACTGTCAACAAACCGATTCTTCCCTATATCTTTGGCTAATAATAATTGACTGGCATATCAAAAGATTCGACACCAATCGCTTGTACCCGGGAGGATTGACTATGTCATTAAAACAGACGATGCCTGTATATAAACCGATGGGTTTTGAAGCAGGGAAGTAAGGAACAAGGCGAGCAGGGAGATGATAGGTCTCCCTGCTTTTTCATAAAAAGAAGAAAAGAAGAACTGATAAAGGAGGCTTCACGCATGAAACAAGTAGGGATGATTACGATTGGTCAAGCTCCGCGCAATGATGTAGCGCCGATTATCGAGACACATTTGGCAGGACGTGCTGAGCTGATTCAATGCGGCGTCCTGGACGGCATGACTCTGGAGGGTATCAGGCAAAATCTTACTCCTGGACCAGGAGAGTATGTCCTCACCTCGCGATTGCCTGACGGGGAACAGGTCGTCATGTCCAGGGAAAGCATCCAACCGATTTTGCAGGAAAAGATCAAGGAGCTGGAGAGCTGCGAAATTCCGAATATTCTGCTTTTTTGTACCGGTGTATTTCCAGGGCTGCATACAGAAAGCGCTTGTTCTTCTGGAGCCGGATCAAATGATTCCTCCTGTCGTAGCCTTACTTGCAAAAGGGCGTAGGCTGGGTGTCCTGTCGACCGCCCTCATGTCGAAGCTGATATCGGAAATCATCTAGGAAAATTCGATACGTCCATAGTAAAGTGAAGGGAAGTGATATGTCTCTTGTCATACGAATAAGAGAGAAAACGTTTGAGGAAGGGGATTTACCATTTTGCCGAGCAGTCAATCCATTCATCCTGAGTGCGAACAAGCCATACGCCGCCTGATCCAGCTAAAAGAGCCGAAGCGGGAAGATTTTTTGGAGCTGAGAACGTACGGAACAGACCGGTACTCCGCCATGGGCTGGGACGAGCTTCAAACGTACATTAATGAGCATACCATCATGATTGTCGAGCAGTTTGAAAATGAACAAAATATTATGTCTGCCCTGCGCTGGGTAGCGAGAGGGCTGCCAGTGTGGCTAGCGATCCGGAAAGTACGTGCGGACTATTCCGTGTATGGGTACAAGGGGCAGAAGTAGGGCTGGAGGTGGTTTTATGAAAGAGAAGCTGGAGTCTCGAACAGGACTATCTGGACAGCCTGCAAAAAAACAAGGAGATGGCTCGTCGCCAAGGAATCGATTCTGCTTTGGCTGAGCATGGACTGGATGCACTCCTGTTTTTGGGGAATGAAGGTGGTCCAGATCTTGCGGCGCGAGCAGGCTACCCTGTTATTACAGTACCAGGAGGATATGCAGAAAACGGAGTAATCGCGCCTGGTGGATACATAACAAGAGGACCGCAGGGAATAACATTCGTAGGTACGGCATACAGTGAGCCTACTTTGCTCAAAATCGCATATGGCTTTGAGCAAGCGACCAAGCATGGAGTCGCTCCGCCATTAACGGAAAATCAGAACAGCTTGTCTGACCAATAGGTAAAAAAAGGATATTAATAAATAATTAATTGTTTATATGAATCTGTCTGCACAGGCAGGTTTTTTCTTTATACTCCTGGATTTTCTAAAGAAATTGAAAAATAAACGGAAATTAGTAATGCGGAATGAAAAATAAAGGTCTATTATTGACACTACAAGTTCATTTTTAAAGAAAGGAGCTATTATCATGGCAGATTTTTTCCTTAGTTTATTGCAAATTATTATTGTTAATTTGGTCTTAAGTGGAGATAATGCGATCGTGATTGCGCTCGCCTGTCGAAATCTCAGTCCAGAGCTGCAAAAGAAAGCTGTGTTTTGGGGAAGCTTTGGGGCGATTGGGTTACGGGTGATTCTCACAGTGATCGCTATCTGGCTGCTAAAAATCCCTTTTGTACAGGTCGTAGGAGGACTTTTGCTCATCTGGATTGCGATCAAGCTGCTGAAGGGCGAGGATGAGGATAGTCATATTGGCGGTGGTTCCAATATGATGGAAGCCTTGAAAACGATTATTTTTGCTGACCTGATTATGAGTCTAGACAATGTGATTGCCGTTGCAGGTGCGGCCAATGGAAATCTGCTGTTGGTGATTATCGGACTTGCGATCAGTATCCCACTGATTATTTGGGGAAGCCAGCTGTTAATGAAGCTGATGAACCGTTTTCCTATTATCGTCCTTCTGGGTGCAGCTTTGCTTGGATATACAGCGGGTGAAATGATTGTGGGCGACAAGGTTGTAGGAGCATTCCTGGAAGAAATACTGCCAGCGCTACATATTATTTTGCCAGTAGCCTTAGCTCTGATTGTCATTGCTGTTGGAAATTACCTCAAGCGCAAGGCTGATAAAGCAAGAGAAGATAAAATTCGTCAGGACGAGCCAGAAATACTGTAACTCATCAGGCAATAGGATAAAGGCCATTGCTATTGGACATGCCCTAAGCATGTATGTCTAATGGCAGGAGGTCTTTTTTTGCTATGGAGATTTGTGACGAGAAACAGTTTTTGAACAAAGTAATTTTGACATTTTCACATTTGAGACACAAAGGAAAATTGTAACAACAGCTATTCCAATAGGTTTACGCAAAAACTTTTGACAATTTTTCAATAAAAATTTGAACAAAACGTGACCAACAAATGAATTTTGTGTTACAATACATCTATCGGATGAAACGAAAATCTTAGATGACGGGGGTCATGATATATGAATAACGAGAAAAAAGCCGCAGATATGCTCAGATGGATGGCTTGGACGACAACAATCATCGGTGCATTGTTAATGGCATTCAGTGTAAGCGATTTCAGATCCGAGAATTTCACATTGATGGTTTCGATTGGATTCCTGATCGCAGGTATGAACATCTTCCTGTTGAGCACAGTTTTCCGTCTGATGAACATCCGCAAGCAACAAGTGTAAGACGATGAATACAAAACCATAAGCAGACCTCTCATTGTGTACGCGAATGAGAGGTTTTTTGTTGTACAGTTAATGCTTTCAGGCTTCCTGTGAGTCGAGAGGATGAAAGCGTTCCAATTATATATAGAAGAAACAGGGTACACCTCGGAGGATAGAGCCTTTCAAAGGACGCTTTCTTCGAGGTTTTTTTGTGTTGCAGAAAAGTCCCTCACAGTAGTCGGAATGTGCTTTTTCCCGTGATGACGTAGGCCATGTTTTTTATTCATAGTGAAAGCGCTTCCTGAATTTTTGGAATTGGGCATGTCGGCCAATTATGGATGGCGATGTGAAATAGAGGAGATTCGTAACAATATTATGATCAACTCGTGACTGCCATGTGAACACTTTGTCACAGAAATACTACGAAATATTGAACGTGCAAAAAAACAAGTACAAAAGAGGCCACTCTCTGATAGTATGTAGATGCGATTAGGAGATGTGTTCACCTACATTGAAAAAAACGTAAAAGAGTTACATGCTTTCTGCTTGTGAAAGAGGAGGGATTAGGAGAATGAGTGGAGGAAAAATGCTGAGGCAAATCCAGTTTTGGATCTTGGCAGCGCTAGCAACCGTCCTGCTTTCGGGATGTGGTAGTGAATATCTTGTCTTGAATCCGAAAGGACCGGTAGCCGAGACACAGTACAATCTCATCATTATTTCTACGATTTTGTGCGCGGTCATCATCATTCCGGTTCTTGCGCTTACTGCCTTTATCGTATATCGCTATAGGGATACGCCTGGCAATAAAGCACCGTACAAGCCGGAATGGGCTCATAACACGGCGCTTGAAGTGATTTGGTGGGGAATCCCGGTGGTTATTATTGCGATCCTGGGTTACTTTACCGTTCGAGATGTTTATGTCTTAAAGGAATCTCCTAATAAAGAAGTGGCACCAATAACCATTCAAGTTACGGCATTGGATTGGAAATGGATGTTTACTTATCCGGATCAAAACATCGCGACAGTTAACTACCTAGAGATACCTGCTGGAGTACCGATTCACTTCCAAGTGTCTGCAGAAGCTCCGATGAACTCTTTCTGGGTACCAGAGCTGGGTGGTCAAATTTACGCGATGGCGGGAATGGCTACTGAGCTGTATTTGCAAGCAGATGAGCCAGGTGAGTTCCAAGGCTTTAGCTCTAACTTCTCTGGAAAAGACTTTGCTCATATGCAGTTCAAGGTGGTTGCCAAACCACAAGATGAATTCAATAAATGGGTGGATGAAGTAAAAGGTACGACTCCAGCCATGTCTAAAGAAGACTACAATGAATTGAAAAAGCCTGGATTGACTGAGAAGAAGCTGTACTCCGCTTTCCCAGAAGGCTTGTTTGAAGAAATTCTTGCTCGATACAGCCATGGTCATGATATGGATCATGTGATGAAAAAAGAACCTGCCGAGACTGGTGCGAAGTCTACGGATAGTTCACAAGCTACACATCAAATGTCTGATATGAGTAGTATGCCGGGTATGGATCACTCCGGTATGAAGCATTAGAGAGGGAGGAGGAATACCAAGTGTGGGAGAACATTAAGGAATTTGCATCCACGTTCTTTGTAACTGGTGACCCGCTAATTTACGGTGCGGACGTTTCGATTGCCCTTACCATGATAGCAATCGTGTTTGTACTGACCAAGTATAAAAAATGGGGTTGGCTGTGGCGCGAATGGCTGACTACGGTTGACCATAAACGTATCGGTATCATGTACTTGATCGCATCACTCTTGATGCTATTCCGCGGTGGGGTCGACGCCCTGCTGATGCGATTACAGCTGGCATTCCCGAATATGGAGTTTTTACATTCGGAGCACTACAATGCGATCTTTACGACTCACGGTACGATCATGATTTTGTTCATGGCGATGCCGATGATGTTCGGTTTGTTCAACATGGTAGTTCCGCTTCAATTAGGTGCGCGTGACGTAGCGTATCCATTCCTGAACGCACTCAGCTTCTGGTTGTTCATGCTCGGTGCGATGCTGTTCAACCTTTCGTTCGTAATCGGTGGTTCACCAGAAGCTGGTTGGTTGTCTTATCCACCGTTGTCACAAAATGATTTCAGTCCGGGACCAGGACAAAACTTCTGGATCTGGGGTATTCAGATTTCTGGTATCGGTAGTTTGGCTACGGGGATTAACTTCATCGTAACCATCCTGAAAATGCGTGCTCCTGGCATGAAATTGTCTCAAATGCCATTGTTCAGCTGGTCTGTATTGTCTTCCAGCATCATGATCATCTTTGCTTTCCCGATCTTGACTGTAACAATCGCACTGTTGTTCCTTGACCGTTTTGCAGGCGCCCACTTCTTTACAATGGACGGCGGCGGAAATCCGATGATGTATTTGAACCTCATCTGGATGTGGGGTCACCCTGAGGTATATATCGTTGTTGTACCAGCATTTGGTATCTTCTCTGAGGTTGTAGCAACCTTTTCGCGTAAAAAGATTTTCGGTTACAAATCCATGGTTTGGGCATTAATGGCGATTGCCGTTGCATCCTTCTTTACATGGGCTCACCATTTCTTCACCATGGGTACTAGTGCAAGTGTTATTGCGTTCTTTGCGATATCGACGATGGTCATTGCAGTTCCGACCGGGGTTAAGGTATTTAACTGGTTGTTTACGATGTTCCGCGGTCGGATATCCTTTAAACAACCAATGCTGTGGACTATCGCTTTTATCCCTTGTTTCCTCGTAGGTGGAGCAACAGGTGTTATGTTGGCGGTAGCACCGGCAGACTATCAGTATCACAATAGTTACTTCCTGATTGCCCACTTCCACCAAGTATTGATCGGTGGGGTAGTGTTCGGTTACCTGGCAGGTATTTACTACTGGTGGCCAAAACTGTTCGGCTTCAAGCTCGATGAGAAATTGGGCCAATGGGGCTTCTGGTTCTGGAATATCGGTTTCTATGTATGCTTCATGCCACAATACGCACTCGGCTTCATGGGTATGACTCGCCGTTACTATACGTACGGCTGGGATCGCGGTTGGGCTGATATGAACCTGGTTTCTACCGTCGGTGCTTTCATGATGGGGATCGGTTTCATTTTCCAAGTATGGCAAATCGCTTACAGCATCAAGCATGGGGAACGCGATAAAACAGGCGACCCATGGAATGGACGCACGCTGGAATGGTCGATTCCATCGCCAGCTCCGTTCTATAACTTCGCTGTCGTGCCAACGGTGAAAGACTCTGACGACTGGTGGGCAACGAAACAAGCGAAAGCAAATGGTACGTATAAAGAAGAGCCTGTGCATCTGGAGCCAATCCACATGCCGAAAAACTCGGGCATACCGTTTATCATGTCTCTGTTCTGGTTCATGGTTGGATTTGGTTTCACGTTCGGATGGGTTTGGATCGCAGTAATTGGATTCATTGGAGTGTTTGCGTGCATGTGGGTACGTTCCTTCCAATATGATACGGATTATTATGTACCGGTGGATGAAGTGCGACGCACCGAGGCTTCACTGGGGAGGGTATTGTAATGCAACAGATGGCTAAGCATCACGACCATGGTCACGGACACGATCATGATCATGGTCATGAAGAGCACGAACAACTAAAGGTTCTTGGTTTTTGGATCTTCGTTGTAACGGACTGCATTCTGTTCGGTTCGCTGTTTGCCACCTATGCAGTAATGATGCATAGCTTCGCTGGTGGGCCGACTGGTAAAGAATTGTTTGAGCTTCCTGGGATTATCGCTTCCACCTTTATCTTGCTGACAAGTAGCTTTACGAGTGGTTTGGCTGTCTTGGCAATGAACAAAGGCAAAGTGAAAGAATTGATCGCGTGGCTGGCTGTAACTGCCGTCCTCGGTCTGTCCTTCGTAGTGCTGGAGATTAACGAGTTTACGCATTTGATGCATGAAGGAGCAACCATGGCCACTAGTGGTTTCTGGTCCGCCTTCTTCACGCTGGTTGGTACGCACGGATTGCACGTATCCGTTGGTCTGTTCTGGATGGTAGCATTGATGATTCAGCTGAAACGCCGCGGAATCACACCTGTTACTCGCCGCAAAGTAACCAACCTGAGCTTGTACTGGCACTTCCTGGACGTAGTGTGGATCTTCCTCTTCACAGTCGTCTATCTGATGGGGGTGATGTAAGATGACGCAACATGAAAATCATGGAGATCATCACAATCATGGTTCGTTGAAGTCGTACGTGATTGGTTTCATCCTGTCGATTGTGCTCACCATTATTCCATTGGTGCTAGTCATGAATCAGATGATGAGTAAAACAGCTACGCTGATTACCATCATGGTGATGGCCATCTTGCAATTCGTGATTCAGCTGTTCTTCTTCATGCATATCCGCGAGGGAGAAAAGCCGCGTTACAACGTACAGACATTGATCCTGGGACTTGTGATTGTTTTGACAATCGTTCTTGGTTCCATTTGGATCATGACCTTTAACAAATACTAAAAGAAGTTCAAAACCTCTTGGGGAAATCCCGAGAGGTTTTTTGCTGTTCTTGCTTGTTGGCGCTTCGATCGCGTGGTAAGATGTACGGAATTTACAAAAGACCATGCAAAAGGGGAGTGAGAGTATGGAGAAGCAGCTTCAATTGGTGAAGCCATCCCAAGAATACTACGACGAATATGTTTCTTTTTATGAGGAATGGAAAAATAGCAAAGAACCAATCGTGCCCTGGGTGGTGGACAAGGAGCCTTACGATTTTGCAGCCTATCTGCATTTTCTGGAGAGTGAAGTGGACGAAAATATTCTTCCAGCAGATTTTGTGCCTCATACTACGTACTGGCTGAGGCGAGAGGATGGACGGATCGTGGGAGCGGTCAACATTCGCCATCGATTAAATGACCGCTTGCTTCGCGTAGGAGGGCACATCGGTTACGGGATCAGACCGTCAGAGAGACAAAAGGGCTATGCCACTGCGATTCTGGCCAAGTCCTTAGAAATAACGAGAGAGTTGGGACTGGAAAAGGTATTGGTGGTCTGTGACAGCTGGAATACGGCATCGGAAAAAACGATACTAAAAAATGGCGGAGTGCTGGAATCCGATTATACGGAAGAAGATGGCAACGTAGTCAGAAGATATTGGATAGAACTATAGGTAAAAGAGAGGGGGCTTTTTGAAAGACAGATAACCCTCTCCTTATTTGTTTTGATAATAGGGAGTGAACAATAATATAAATATTCTTTATATTCAGAATAATTATCTTGCCTATTTATTACACTGGAAATAAAATATCAAGTAAATATGTGCGCCTTTCAAAACTGTTTTTCATCCTGCATCATTTTCTCACCCACAAAGCTGTGAAATCCTGCCCCCGCAACTACGATCAGCTACCGCGCGACAAACTTCCTGTTTTTTATCGTATGGACTAGACTCCTCTTGGTATATAACCCAGCAATCGTTGGCTTATATAAATCAGTACCACCCTAGTTAAGGAGGGGCACGCTTTTTTATTGCTATCACGTTTTTTTATGCGTAAGCGGCAAAACAGATCGTTGAAAATCGACTAGGGGGTAAAGAGATGAAGAAATGGACGTTTATGTGGTTGGTGCTGCTGCTGGTCATCGTAACGGGATGTTCTCAGGAGGCAGCGACGGGAGTGAGTGGTCCGTCCACGATCCAAAAAGTCGTGGATAAGAAAAAGCTTGTGATCGGTACTTCTAGCGGTTATTTTCCGTTTGAAATGAAGGACAAGGAAGGAAAGTTCGTCGGGTATGACATGGATTTGGGAAAAGCAATGGCAGATGCCCTGAAGGTAGAAGTCGAATTCAAGGATTACAGCGATTTTGGCGGTCTGATTCCTGCTCTGCAAACTGGTGATATCGACATGGTCATCTCCGGTATGACGATTCGCGGGGATCGAGCGCTCGCCGTCAGCTTTTCCGATCCATACTACTCATCGGGACAAGTCCTCATGGTTCCGAAAAAAGATAGTACGACACAAGGTTGGAAGGAATTGGACCAGCCTGGTAAAAAAATTGCTGTAGGACAGGGCTCCTCTGGTGCCCTGCTGGCTAAGCAGCTGTTCAAAAACGCGACAATCATGGATTTCGATGGCTTTACCAACGCTGCGCTGGCAGTGAAGCAGGCACAAGCAGACGCGCTTGTCTTTGATGAGCCCGGTGTTCGCGTTTTTGAAATCATGAATGCCGACTCGGTTCGAGGTGTGTACGAAGTGTTGTCTACGGAGAATCTGGGTATCGCATTGCCTCTGAATGATCAGGCGACGATTCAATGGGTGAATTCCTTCCTGGCTTCGTATCGGAATGGGCTGGACGATCAGATTTCGGTCAATAAATGGTTCAAATCAAGTGAGTGGATCAATCAGGTGCAGCAACAATAAAAAATACGCCATGGATTTAAATAGGAGCGGATGAAAGGAAGGGGGTAGAACATGGGTAGCGCCTGGAATGTGATTCCTCAAAATATGCATTTATTATGGGATGGTTTATTGTTGACGCTGCAGCTGTCCGCATGCGCACTGCTCGTGAGTATCCCCGTAGGAATTTTGCTTGGGCTGTGTAGAATCTCTGGAAATCGGGTGGTTTCTTTTCTGGCAGTCAGCTACGTGGAGTTTATTCGTGGAGTTCCCTTGCTCGTCTTGTTGTTCTGGATCTATTTTGTCCTCGGCAAGTATTTGAAAATGGGTCCCTTTTTGGCGGGAGTTTTCGGTTTGGGCTTGTTTTCGGCAGCCTTCATAGCTGAGATCGTACGGGCAGGAATTCAAGCTGTACCACGAGGTCAGATGGAGGCTGCTCGTTCCTCCGGGATGACATACGTGCAGGCGATGCGTTTTATCATCCTGCCGCAAGCAATGCGCAAAGTATTGCCGCCCATGGCTTCTCAGTTTATTACCCTTATCAAGGACTCCTCGCTCGTATCCGTCATCTCAGTGGTCGACCTGACGCTGGTCGCCAAAAACCTGGTATCTACAACGTTTCGCTCGCTAGAGGTATGGACGTTTGTGGCGATTATGTATTTCTGTATCACCTTTTTCCTGTCTCAAATCATCAGTGCGCTGGAGAGGAGATATCGGGTATCCGAATAGGGGGGCGCATAATCAACGGTACAAGGAGGCCAGGCAGTGATCCAAATTAAACAGGTGAACAAAAGCTACGGCAGTGTGAATGTCCTGCAAGATATTAATCTGGAAATACCCGAGTCCAATGTGTATGCCCTGATTGGACCAAGCGGCGCGGGAAAAAGCACACTGATTCGCAGCATGAATGCACTGGAAAAAATCCAGACAGGCGAAATCATTGTCGATGGGACGTCCGTACACGATCGACGGACGAATATAAACAAATTGCGGTCAGATATCGGCTTTGTGTTCCAAGCTTTTAATCTGTACCCGCATCTGACTGCGGTTGAAAATGTAGCGATAGCCCCTGTTCAGGTGAAAAAGGTGTCAAAGGAAGAAGCGACAGAAAAAGCAAAAAAACTGCTGACATCTCTTGGGCTGGGGGAGAAGTACGACTCGTTTCCAGGCCAGCTTTCTGGCGGACAGCAGCAGCGGGTAGCCATCGCGCGGGCCCTCGCCATGGACCCGAAAGTCATGCTTTTCGATGAACCGACCTCGGCCCTGGACCCCGAGATGATCAAGGAAGTGCTGGATGCGATCAGAGGATTGGCGTCCAGTGGAATGACGATGGTAGTCGTCACACATGAGATGGGGTTTGCCCGGGAAATTTGTGATCAGATCGTATTTATGGCAGCTGGCAGGATTGTGGAAGTCGCCCCGCCGGAACAGTTTTTTACCGATCCAAAGTCAGATCGGGCGAAAGATTTTTTGTCAAAAGTACTGAATCATTAGCCGTTTCGCAAAGTAATCACGAGCTGCTTGTTTGGAGGGCGTGTAGATGAAAGTGGACACAAGCGGCTGCTAATCAAATTAGTCGTCGTTCTCAGGCAAATATTGCGGCTGCAAAAATGACGTTTACAGGATGATAGAGGAGGGATATCTATGACGACGATTTTTACCAACGGCAGGTTTTATACATTCGATCAGTCGCAGCCGACGGTTGAGGCTGTCGTAGTGAAGGATGGCAAGATTGTGGATTTGGGGAGCCATCGGGACATGCTACTGCAGTGGGGAAGACCAGAGGCATCCGTGAGAGATTTGGATGGAAAAACGGTGACACCGGGCCTTATAGACAGCCACCTTCATTTATCCTCAATCGCAACCAAAATGATGGCAATGGATCTGGGGAGCATAACCTCCAAGGATGGCTTGCTTCAATTGGTGAAGGAAAGAGCGAACAAAACACTAGCAACGGAATGGGTACAGGGAAGAGGCTGGGACGAAAATCGTTTCATCGCAGGTGGTTTGCCGACGATTGAGGAGCTGGACGCTGTGGCGCCGCATTGTCCTGTCCTTTTGACACGCGTTTGTGGCCATGTCGTCTTGGTAAACAGCAAAGCATTGGAGATTGCAGGCTATACTGCGGATATGGACATTCCAGCAGGGGGAACGGTTGTTCTTGATCCGATCACGCAAAAGCCGACTGGTTTGCTATTGGAAACAGCAGCCAATATTGTCCAGAGGCACATTCCTGATCTTACCTATGAGCAGCTCAAGCAAGCGCTGAAAAAGGCGATTGGGCAAGCGATGCAGTGTGGACTTACCAGCGTGCATACGGAGGATTTGCGTGGTCTCGGCGGATTGGATCAGACCTGGCGACTGTATGACGAGCTATTAAACGAAGAAAAGCTGGGGCTTCGTTGTAACCTGTTAATTTATTACCCGCATGTGAAACGGCTGGTTGAGCGCGGGATGTACGCTGGTTATGGAAATGAGAAGCTGCAGATCGGTGCTGTGAAAATATTTGCTGACGGAAGCTTTGGCGGTCGTACGGCGTATCTTTCCACGCCCTATACGGATGATCCAGGGAATGTGGGAAGTGAGATTCATGACGATGAGACATTGTATCAGCTGTTTAAGGAAGCTCGCGATGCCAAAATGCCAATCGCTGTTCATACAATTGGCGATCAGGCATTGGAAAATGTACTGGATACATTGGGCAAATTCCCGACTGTAGCGTACCGGGACCGGATGATTCATACTTCCCTGCTTCGCCCAGATTTACTGGAACGATTAAAGAGTCCAAATATCGTGGCGGATATTCAGCCCCGCTTTGTCGTCGGAGACTTCCCGTGGGTTGCGGAGCGGATTGGAGAAGAGCGGGCCAAGCAAGCTTATATTTGGAAAAGCATGCTGGATGCAGGTATTATGTGCGCTGGTGGCTCCGATGCTCCCGTAGAACCTTTGGAGCCACTCTTGGGCATTCACGCAGCGGTTTCACGTCGCGCCCCACAAGATACACATGAGGGATACTACCCGAGCGAGAATTTGACGATCGAGGAAGCAGTGCGCATTTTTACATACGGTGGCGCTCTGGCAACGAATGAGGAAGCGGTCAAAGGAACGCTTGGTAGAGGGAAGTATGCTGATATGACCGTGTTTTCGAAAAATCTGTTCCAGATCGAGCACGACGAGCTGTTGTCGACGATTATCGAGATGACGATCATCAATGGAGAAGTTTGTTACGAGCGCGGTGGCAATAAAAACTTGTGTGAAATCTAGGCTGCTTGACATACTAAATGAAGCCCGTTTTTCCTCTAACATGGAGGGAAGCGGGCATTTCAAATGTTGACTCGCATGTTTTAGGACTTTTTCTTTTTCGAAACTAAGTATATAATTATGTTGTGAAACACATTTTGGAAAGGGGAGTTACCTATGTTCGATATCGTGATTATTGGTGCAGGTCCAGCAGGGGGAAGTGCAGCATTGTTTGCAGCGAAGTCGGGGAAAAAGACATTGCTGATTGATAATGACAAAAGCATGACGAAACGCGCTTGGTTAGAAAATCATTACGGCATCCTGGAAGTGACAGGACCGGACTTGATTGAAACAGGCAAGAAGCAAGCGGCAAAATTCGGTGCGGAGCTGGTCACCGATCAAGTCAACAATATTACGAAATCCGAGCAAGGTTTCGTTGTAGAAACAGCTGAAAAAGGCTCCTTTGAAGCAAAGCATGTTATTTTGGCTACCGGTGCTGTGGTGACACTGGCTGAAGCGATTGGCGTCAATACCAAAGAAGGTACAGAGCCGCGCATCAAAACAGTAGTGGATGTTGATCAGCAAGGCAAAACAAACGTGGATGGTATCTGGGCAGCTGGTACGTGTGCGGGTGTAAGCGTACATACGATCATTACAGCTGGCGATGGAGCCAAAGTAGCGATCAATGTCATCAGTGAGCTGAATGGCGAGCGCTATGTAGACCACGATGTACTGAAAACGACCTAAGCAATTTAGATAGAGTTAGAAGCCATCTTCTTTGTGAGCCTCGTGTTCAGCCAAAGAAGATGGTTTTTTAATGTAGCGAAGGCTTTTTACGAGGAAGTAAATTTTTTACAGACTTTTGGTCAAATTTGAATATAATATTTAGAGTAATCATCATGGGAACGATAGGAGGAACTTGCTTGATTGCTAAAGAAAGCAAAGTAAATTTTGTCCTGGCGGGGCTATTACTGGGACTGCTCATGGCATCGATGGACAATACAATCGTAGCAACAGCGATGGGAACCATTGTAGGCGAAATGGGCGGGATGGATAAATTCGTTTGGGTTACCTCGGCTTATATGGTTGCTACGATGGCGGGGATGCCGATCTTTGGAAAGCTCTCAGATATGTACGGCAGAAAACGATTCTATGTGTTCGGACTGATTGTGTTTTTGATCGGCTCCATCCTCTGTGGAACGGCAAACAGCATCGTGGAGCTAAGTATTTATCGTGCGATTCAAGGGATCGGCGGCGGTGCCTTGATGCCGATTGCGTTTACCATCATCTTTGACGTATTCCCGCCTGAAAAGCGAGGAAAGATGACAGGTTTGTTCGGAGCTGTATTTGGTACATCCAGCGTATTTGGACCGTTGCTCGGTGCGTACATAACAGAGTATGTGGGCTGGCATTGGATTTTTTACATCAATGTGCCAATCGGCGCTCTGTCACTCTGGTTCATTT
This sequence comes from Brevibacillus sp. SIMBA_040, assembly GCF_046535075.1. Taxonomy (NCBI): domain Bacteria; kingdom Bacillati; phylum Bacillota; class Bacilli; order Caryophanales; family Paenibacillaceae; genus Brevibacillus; species Brevibacillus sp. SIMBA_040. The sequence goes on along the minus strand of NZ_JAWRXI010000019.1, from coordinate 63,355 downwards.
CCGTTTATTACCGAGAGTCATTGGAGCATCGCAAGCAAAGCATCGACTGGTGGGGAGCAGTTACACTCGTCGGGGCTGTTGTCAGCTTGATGTTCGCGCTTGAGCTGGGTGGCAATCAATTTGCCTGGAATTCGGTTCAGATCATTGGACTGTTTGTGTCCTTTGCTGTGCTGTTCGTCATTTTTCTGATCGTGGAGACCAAAGTACCAGAGCCGATCATCTCGTTTACGATGTTTAAAAGACGTCTGTTTGCTGCTTCCAATGCGGTAGCGCTATTGTACGGCTCTGCTTTTATTATTACGACTGTCTATTTGCCGCTTTTTATCCAAGGTGTATTCGGAGGCTCGGCTACGAATTCCGGATTGCTGTTGACACCGATGATGCTGGGCTCTGTTGTTGGCAGCCAGCTGGGTGGATTTTTGACGACAAAAACGAGCTTTCGCAACATTATGCTGACCTCGTCCGTCTTTTTCGTACCAGGCATTTTCCTGCTCAGTACATTATCACCTGAGATTTCCCGGGGGATGGTCACTTTTTACATGATCATTACCGGTTTTGGTGTAGGCTTTTCGTTCTCTGTACTCGGCATGGCAGCCATTCACGGCTTTGACATGCGGCAACGCGGTTCGGCCAGCTCGACTGGTTCCTTTTTCCGTTCGCTTGGGATGACCTTGGGGATTACGGTCTTTGGGATTTTGCAGCGTAACCAGTTTGAACATGGGATGTCATCTGCTTTTGCAGGACAAGACACAGGAATCGGAGCGATTACTGATCCGCGTGCGATTCTCACACCAGAGACACGTGCAGCGATTCCTGCTCCTGTTCTGGATAAAATTACGGATATCCTCGCCTCGTCTATTGCTCATACGTTTTTATGGGCGCTGGTTCCGGCAGTACTTGCGGTCGTATGTATTGTGCTGATGGGCAAAGAGCGAGTACTGATTCCCTCAAAAGAAAACAGGCCGAACCCTGAGCAGCACTAGAGGAGAAGCGGCCATGAGTATAAAACTGCTCATTCTTGGTCTGTTGATGGAGTGCGAAAAGCATCCTTATGAAGTCCAGCAGGTGGTTAAACAGCGTGGGATAGACTGCTATATTAAATACGCCAAAGGCTCCTTGTACTATGCCTTCGACCAATTGGCAAAAGCACATCTGATCGAGGTCGCAAACATTATCCGGGAGTCCAATCGCCCGGATAAAACGACCTATCGCATCACGGATAATGGAAGAGAAAAGTTTCAGCAGCTGTTGCTGGCAGAGATGCGTCGCCCGATTCAGCTGCATAATCCGATCTATGCGGCCCTGACTTTTTCTGCATACGGCGACCCAGAAAAAATGGCAGAGGCAGCTGCGGAAAATATTCGGGAGGTTCAGCGGGTGGCGGAGCTGCTCGAATCGATTTTGGAGCAGTCGAAAGACGCATTGGACTTTGGAGCGAGGGCAATTCTGATCGGGGCGATCGAGCATCTGCGTGCAGAAGAACGGTGGATTGAGCGTGTACGCCAAGAGGGGTTTGGAATTTGATTTTGAAATAATTATGAACATTGGACAATTGTTATCATTTCGATAGTTTTTCGTTTATAATGATGGTAATTACTTTCAAGGATGGTACCCCTCATGATGAATACCCCGCTTGGACGTTTTCGCGTAATTGGCATTCTGGAAGGAATCTCGTATTTGGTTTTGCTCGGGATCGCTATGCCACTCAAGTATTTTCTCGATGTACCAGCCGCAGTGAAAATTGTTGGTGCCCTTCATGGGCTGTTATTTGTACTCTACATTTTGGCACTAGCCCATGTAACGCTTAAAAACAGATGGTCAATCATTCGGGTGATCGGTGCTTTTATTGCATCCCTTCTTCCTTTTGGAAACTTTGTGTTGGATGCGAGATTGAAAAAAGAGCAATAGCAAGCTGTTTGGACTGTAAAGGCGGGTAAAAAGGTACCCGTCTTTGCTTCATATGTAAATATAAATCAAGAGAGATGAGATGGGGAGGATTCGTGTGGAGACCAGAATATTGTCAGGTAATCTAATATGGGACAAGGAAGGACAAATCCTTCTCGAAACCGTGACGGAGGATCAATATGTATTGGTACTCCCACAAATCATTACGCTAACGGAAACAGAGGAAAAGGTAGCGAGCGATGAGTTAACGGAGCAGCATAGCGGACTGAACGTGATTGCACGCTGCTTTGTTTATGAATAATAGAAAGCCGGGAGAGTCGCGGCTTGATTTGTTCGTCCAAGACTGATAATTCGGAAAACTAGATATAAAAAACCAGTTCATCTCACTTTGTAGGATGAACTGGTTTTTGAGCTGAAGAAAGAGTGATTTAGCCTCGTACAGTCATGACTGTCTTATCCCGATACTCCCTACGAACAAGATGAATGCGCAGTCCAATGCAAACAAGCGCTGCAACCAGATAGCAAAAGCCACTCCACAGGGTCCCGTGTATGCCAAACATGGATAGGAACCAACCACCTGTCCCCGAACCGAACGTCACGCCTAGATTGATAAATGAAATGTAGAGCGCAGTTGCAAATTCTGGAGCTTCAGGAGCTTCATCTGTTAGCCAAATTTGGGTCACGATCAGGCCGCTTGTATGAGCAGCTCCCCAATAAATCATGATCACGACGATCAGGAGCACGGCGGAGATGTCCCACATAAGAAGAAAATAAGCAATGCCGAGAGCAAGCGGATGAAGGAATGTTGTTTTGAGCTTGTTTCTGCTAATCAGGTTCCCCGCCAGCAGATTGCCTGCAACCCCACCAATTCCGAAGATGACGAGCAAGATACTGATCACTTCACCACCAAGGCCAAATGCTTGGCTCAGGTATTCGGCAGAATAGCTGTAGACCGAGAACATGGCTGCAAAAATGAACGTTGAAGCTCCGATATTAATCCAGAGAGGCACCTTGCGCAAAATGCTCAACTGCTTAGGGAAAGACATTGGTTCTGCCTGTTCCTTTTCAGGCAGCATAAGTGCAATCCCCAGACCTGCAATTCCGTTTACAATGGCGCAAAACAGGAACGCAGCCTCCATGGAAAATTGAACCGCAATGTACGCCGTGATCGGAACACCCAGCACCATTCCCATACTGGTGCCTACGAACGCTTTTGCGGCTACTTGGGTAGCCTTGTTTTCTGGATACAGAGATTTGGCAGCGACAAAAGCCAATGAAAAATAGACTGGGTGAAACATCGCTGGAATGATCCGAAGGGCTAAAAGAATAGAAAAGCTTGGCGCATAGGCTGACAGTAAACTGCTTGCAGTGAAAATAAATAGGGAGATCATCAAAACCTTTTTGCGATTATATTTGGACAGAAGCAGTACCATAAAGGGGCCGAGTACCGCAATAACCAGTGCGAATATGCCGACCAGCGTGCCTGCCATCGATGCTGTGACCTGATAATGTTCCATAATCACTGGGAGAATACCAACTACGCCAAATTCTATCGTGTATACACCAAATAAACCAAGTGCGATGAAAAATAACGGGTTTTTGAATGAACGTGTGACTGTCACTTGATTCCTCTGTAAATCTCATCGCATAGCTCTACTGTAAATAAACCGGCCATCCCCTCATACGCCGTATTGGTAAAAGCGACGACACTGAGCTTGCGAGCCGGGTCGACGAACCAGGAGTGACCATATGCTCCACCTAATCGCCAGGTGCCAGGAGATTCTGGAGTTTGGGCTGCTTCAGCGTCATGAAGGACGGTAAAGCCAAGTCCGAAGCCGCGTCCAGGCCAATTTGCCAATGGCAGCTCTCCTGTTTGGATCGTTCCCATTTCTCGGACCAGATCAGCAGGTAGAAGAGGGGCACCACCACTACGTAGTACCTCCAACAGGTGGAGGAAATCGCCTGCTGTACCAATCATCCCAGAGCCGCCAGAAGCAAAGGCATCTGCATCAAAAGCACGGGCTGGCTCAAAACGGATTCCGGCTGTGCCTTCAAAAACAGGAACAATATCGATTTCGCGCATACGGCGAGGATGAGGCTCGTCATTTACATAGGGAGTGACCAGTCTTTGCCCGTCACGAACGCCAAAAGAGGTATCAGTCAAATTCAATGGACGTATAACCAAGTCGTGGACCGCATCGGAGAGTGATGCATTCGTCACACGGCTAATCAGCGCGCCGAGCACATCTGTCGCCAAAGAATAGCCCCATTTCGTGCCTGGATCATAGAGCAGTGGCACGGAAGCGAGACGACGCAGATTTTCTTCCAACGTAAGACCAGAACGATCCATCCCATCCGACACACCTGCCAGGTGATAAGGACCGTTCTGATCTGCCTCCAAAAAGCCGTAGCTGAGTCCAGCCGTGTGTGTCAGCAACTGACGCAATGTGATTTTGGCTGGTTCACCACTACGTAAATGAGGACGGAATTCAGGCAGCCATTGATGGATATCGTCATCTAACCCGATTCGTCCTTGGGCAACCAGGACAAGCGCAGCGACTGAGACGATTGGCTTGGACACAGAAGCCAAACGAAATAAGGCATCCTCGGTCATCGGCTTGCTTGTCTCCCGATCAGCGAGTCCAGCAGCTCGACTATAGACGACATCACCATCTGCAGCTACTTTAACGACTGTGCCTACTAATCGGTGGTCCGCAAGTGTACGCTGGATCAAATCATCAATCAACAAACCAAGCTGAGTATATTGTGTGCTGGATGCATGAGAAGCTGACAAAGGAATCATCCTTTCTTCATCGTAAATTAATTACTTTATTTACGTAAGTATATTGTATAAATTCAGTTAATCCATTTACATAAGGGAACAAAGGTATTATGGTATTCTTACAAAGAAAATCCATTTATTTTCCCACAAAGGCTTTGAAATCATAGGAGGGGTTATGGTGGATCAAGTGGATAAGCATATACTGCTACAGCTGCAGGAGCATGGACGAATTTCCATGACTGAGCTGGGCAAGGCAGTCGGTTTATCGCAGCCTGCTGTAACGGAACGCGTACGACGGTTGGAAGAAAAAGGAGTTATTCAAGAGTATAGGGCTGTGCTCTCTCGGGAGAAAATCGGTAAGCAAGCGGCAGCATACATGCTTTTCCGGACGAAGGAATGCACTGCTTTTTTAGAGTTTTGCCGCAATAGTCCAGAGGTCATCGAATGTCACAGGATAAGCGGGGAACATAATTATTTGCTCAAAATAGTGACGGATTCGATGCAGGAGCTGGAAAGATTCGGGAACAGCTGTGATTTGTATGGAAATTATACGATTTTGATTGTCTTGTCCTCTCCGATTGATTACAAGAGCTTCGTACCCTCTATAGAAGAGAGGGTGTTGTAGGATGAGGTAGCGGAAAGCAGAAGGAGGGAGAGTAATCAGCCAATGAATACGAAGCGGGCACAGCCACATACGGAAAACAGCAAGCTGAAAAGAATACTCGAGTTATTTATCGTTTCTATGAAACTGGGAGCTACTTCATTTGGCGGACCCATCGCTCATCTCGGTTTTTTTCACGATGAATATATCAAGCGTAGAAAATGGCTGGATGAGAAAAGCTTTGCTCAGCTGGTAGCTGTTTGCCAAATCCTTCCGGGTCCTGCGAGCAGTCAGGTAGGGATCGGCATCGGAATCATTCGTGGTGGTTTGCTTGGAGGTATCGCTTGTTGGCTTGGTTTTACGCTGCCATCTGTTCTTGTCCTCGTGTTGTTTGCCATGTTTATGCAGGGATCAAATCTTGCACAGGCAGGGTGGATTCACGGACTAAAAATCGTAGCCGTTGCGATTGTTGCTCATGCCGTCATCGAGATGGGCAAAAAGCTGGCTCCTGACAAAAAGCGGGCAACGATTGCTGTATTGGCTGCTGCCGCTACTTTATTATGGCAAACGGCATTTGGGCAGGTCGTGGTCATCGTCCTTGCTGGACTACTCGGTTGGTCCTTTTATCGAAGTGAGCAGGCTTCCGTCGGTCAAGCCATTCGCGTACCCATAAAAAGATCAGTTGCTGTGCTTTGTTTGACGTTATTTATTTGTCTGCTGGTTGCACTGCCCGTTTTGAAAGGAGTGCTTTCTATTCCTTGGCTCGCGATGTTTGACAGCTTTTACAGGGCAGGCTCGCTTGTTTTTGGGGGAGGCCATGTCGTTCTTCCTCTGTTAGAAAGGGAAGTATTGCCGGCAGGATGGCTAACAAAGGAACAGTTTCTAGCCGGGTACGGCGCGACCCAAGCGGTACCAGGTCCGTTATTTACGTTTACAGCCTATTTGGGCGCTGTTATGAATGGATGGGCAGGGGCGGCAGTTGCGACGATCGCCATCTTTTTGCCTGCCTTTTTACTGGTTGCCGGGACGCTGCCATTCTGGGAGGCACTTCGCCAAAAGCGTGGCATACAGGGTGCTTTGGCAGGAGTGAATGCAGCTGTCGTGGGGATATTGTTAGCGGCGCTTTATGACCCGATCTGGGTCAGCTCGATTCTGGTTCCTGCTGATTTTGTGCTTGCTGCAATTTTATTTACGATGCTTGCCTATTGGAAAACCCCACCTTGGGTAATTGTGCCAATTGGGGCTTTAGGCGGTATTTTCATAAATAGCTAAATACCATAGTTTTTCATCTGGCTTTTGCCATATGGATCGCTTATATTGTAGTCACGTGACAAAATGACAAAGTGCCCGGATCGGGCGGGGGTAGGAGAGCAATGGGCTTTGAGTTTGTTTTGATCATCATCGGAATTAACATTCTGTATGTATCCTTTTTTACATTACGTTTGTTAATGGTGATCAAAGGTTATCGCGTGATGGCATCCATTTTGGCTATGGTAGAAGTTTTTGTTTATTTGAAAGGATTGGCAATTGTTCTGGATAACCTGGACAATTGGGTGAATCTTGCCGCGTATTGCATCGGTTGGGGAATGGGTGTCTTCATCGGCAGTAAGATCGAGGAGTACTTGGCCTTGGGTTATGTGACGCTGCAGGTGGTTGTAGACTCTGTTGATCTGGAAGTTCCCGTGAAGCTGCGTGAGCAAGGCTTTGGCGTAACCTCCTGGGTTGCGGAAGGCCGCGACGGACACCGCTTGATGATGCAGGTACTGACCAAACGGACGAATGAAAAAAAACTGTGGAAGCTCATTAATGAGATAGCGCCCAAAGCATTTGTTATCTCCTTTGAGGCAAAGCAATTAAAAGGCGGATTCTGGGTTAACCGCCTCCGTTAATAAAAGTAGATAGCAGCCAGCTCTCCTTTTTGGTAAGGATGAGAGCTGGCTGTTTTTTGTTTGTCACTCCTCCGTGCTTGTCCGATTTTGATGAATCCAAACGGCAATCTGGAGGGCGACGGCGTCCTTGAATAGCTGCGGGTCATAGCCAGTCAGCTCCTTGATTCTTGCTAATCGGTAGAGGAGGGTATTTCGATGGATGAACAGCGATTTAGCTGTTTCGGTAATGCTGAGATTGTTTGCGAAAAAGGCTTCTGCGGTCTCGATAAATTTTGGAGTGAGGTGGGCAAAAAGGCGTTGTATATATTTTTGCTTCACATCCGGGTCCATTCGGTCAATGAGTGCAAGCGTTTCAATATCCGCGTAAGCAGTCACCCCTTGTTTTCTGTCTCCGAGCAGCAGGGCTAATTTGGCCTCATCCCGAGATCTCCAAATATTTCGCTGTTCTATGACGGGTGCGCCCAAGCCGATATGAAATTGGATGCCCACATGCTGGAGAAATGCACCTACCTTCCCCAGCTTTCGCTTAAGCACTTGCTCGGGGGTAGCCGAGGAAAGAATGAACAATCGATTTACTTTGAAAAAGCCTACCAGCATGTGCTGTGCGTCGAGCAGCTCTTCAATTTTTTGAATCAGCTCCTGATTTGGGAGAGGATTTTCTTTGATTTGAATCAGGGACACTTGAAAGGGAGATTTCAATTTTACATTCAATAGATTTAATCTTTGCTCCACAGCGTCATAGTTTGGCCCTGATTTCACCAGCTCTTCGAAAATGAATTCCTTCATTCGCTGCTTCCATTCGATCTGGGATGCGAGAAAAGACTGATTGATCATCATCTCTGTAATCATTTTGACCAGCTCGCCGAATTCGAGGATTTCCTCTGGGCGGCCAGTAATGCCGATGACGCCAATGATTTGGTCCTGAAATTGAATGGGCAGGTTTATGCCTGGTCGTGCACCTTTGTACTGCTCCTGATTGTCTCTGGTAATCAGCAGCGGCATTTTTGTTCGAATCACATCCGAGGCACCCTCATGAATTTGGTTCACACGCGCTTGATCGCCGGATGCGATGATGGTGCCGGTGTGGTCCATGATATTGATATTGCGGTTTAAGCGGTTCATGGTTTCGCGGACGATTTCCTGTGCGATTTTCTCAGTCAGCATGGAACCATGCCTCTTTTCTAGGTTTTTATTTATCATATACAAAAAAATCAGCCGGTTGTAGCTGTATTTTTGTATGACGTGAACGATGAATTTCAGTTTTCGCCAGCCTATAATGATGAAAAGGTAGAAATGTAAGCGCTTTACAAAGGAGTGGTTGTAGAGAGTGAAGATAGTCATCGCGCCCGACTCATTCAAAGGAAGTTTGTCCGCACCCGAAGCAGCTAGTGCAATAGAAGCAGGGATAAAAAAGGTGATGCCGGACGCGCAAACGGTTTTGGTGCCGGTAGCGGACGGTGGAGAAGGTACAATGGAGAGCCTGATTGCCTCCACTAAGGGACGGAAAGTAGAGGTAGACGTGACCGGGCCGATGCATGTGCCAGTAAAAGCGGCTTATGGCATTTTAGGAGACCAGGTGACGTGTGTGATTGAAATGGCCAGTGCTTCCGGATTGATTCTGGTTAAACCAGAAGAGAGAAATCCTTTGGTCAGCACTACATATGGCACCGGAGAATTAATCAAGCGGGCGCTGGATGATGGCTGCCGACGGTTTATCGTAGGTCTCGGTGGAAGTGCTACGAATGACGGCGGAATCGGTATGCTGCAGGCTCTCGGGATGAGATTGCTTGATGCGGATGGCAATTCGGTCGGCTTTGGGGGCGGGGAGCTCCATCGCATTCAGCAAATTGATGATCAGCATTTTGATCCAAGAATCGCTGAGTCCACCATTTTGATTGCATCCGATGTACAGAATCCTTTGATTGGACCGAATGGAGCCTCTCACGTCTTTGGTCCGCAAAAAGGAGCGACTGCGGAAATCGTGGAAGCATTGGATCGCTCTCTAAGCAAGTGGGCAGATCTGGTGCAGGCGAAAACAGGGATCTCGCTTCACGACTTGCCGGGCGCAGGTGCAGCAGGTGGAATCGGAGGTGCTTTCCAAGCCTTTTTTCCATCCACGATGAAGCGAGGCATCGATATCGTCATCGAGTACACAGGGCTGGGAGAAAAAATGCAGGATGCTGCCATCGTATTCACCGGAGAAGGACAGATTGATTTTCAGACCGCTTCTGGGAAAACGCCGATGGGTGTAGCGCAGGAAGCACAAAAAAGGGGTATTCCCGTGTTCGTTCTGGCAGGATCAGTCGGCAAAGGGACAGATACGCTGTACGAATTCGGAATCCATAGCATCACTAGTATCATGAGTGGGCCAATGACTCTGCAGGAGGCCATGAACCGAGCTTCTGAGCTCTTGACGAAAACGGTTGAGCAGGTGCTGAGAACCTATCTCGCGGGCTGTCGTTCCAAATAAAAAAAGAAACAGGGGGGTTGCTGCATGCAAATAAAGAAGGCGATTGAAAAAGTGCCCGGTGGGTTAATGGTGGTTCCGTTGTTGTTTGGAGCCTTGTTAAACACGGTTGACCAAATGCATATTCCGGTTGTGATGGACGCGTTACAGGCGATTGGCGTCGCGCCAACCAAAGATGGACATTACGAGTTATTGCGGATTGGCGGATTTGCCGAGGCTCTCTTTAAAAACAGTGCGATTGCTCTCATTGCCTTATTCCTTTTCTGTTGTGGAAGCCAAATGAATCTGCGTGTCGGTGGTAAAGCTTTGAAAAAAGGAGCCCTGCTGACAGCATCCAAATACTTCACGGGTGTCGGTGTCGGTTTCTTGTGGGGATACCTTTCCGGTGATATGATGAACGGATTCCTCGGGTTATCAGCGCTTGCGATTATCGCCGCAATGACCAATGGAAATGGCGGTATGTACGCGGCTCTCACCTCGCAGTACGGTAACCGTTCGGATGTTGGGGCAGTTGCGGTTCTCTCATTGAATGACGGTCCCTTCTTTACCTTGATGGCACTCGGAATGCTTGGCGCCAATTTCCCTGTAATTGCATTTATCGCTGTATTATTGCCGATTGGTATTGGAATGCTGCTCGGTAACCTCGATCAAGACATTCGTGAGTTCCTGAAACCAGGTGAATTTTTGCCAGTACCGTTCTTCGCATTTGCACTTGGTGCCGGAATGGATTTTGCCACTTTCCTCAAAATGGAGGTTCTTCTTGCAGGACTTGCTCTTGGTCTGATGACTACGATTTTGACAGGCTTTACTGGTATAATTGTATTCAAAATCTTCCGTGAAAAAAGTCAGATTGCTCCTATTTCGGAAGCATCTACAGCTGGTAACGCCGTAGGTACACCAGCAGCGATTGCAGCGGCAGCGGCGGTAGCTTCGGGCTCAGGAATGATGTCCGCCGCAGATGCCCAAGCTTATCAAGATCTCGTACAGATCGCTACGGCCCAAATCTCGATTTCTACTCTGACAACGGCTATTCTTTGCCCGGTCGCTGTCATTATCATAGATAACTGGCAGAAAAAGAGAGGGATCGACGGAAAACAGGAGGATCTTACACCGGGAAAACCGATCAATGTGTAGCGAGTAATTTCGTTTGGAAAAGGAGAATGGAATGAAAACGACTCTGCTTTATGGAAAAGAAGGATTGACGATAGATGTGCCGGATGACTCCTTGATCGTTGAACCGAAAAACTTGCCAGGTCTGGAGAACGAAGAGGAAGCGGTAAGACAAGCACTCCAGGCTCCGATCGGTACTCAGCCACTGCGTGACATGGTAAAGGGTACAGACAAGGTAGCGATCGTCATCAGCGACATCACACGTCCTACTCCCAATCATAAGCTGGTTCCATGGATTTTAAAGGAGCTGTCGCATGTTCCGCTGGAAAATTTCGTGGTGATTAACGGGACAGGCACTCACCGGGACCAGACGCGGGAAGAATTCGTGCAGATGCTGGGCGAATGGGTGGTGGACAATGTGCGCGTCATCAACCATCACTGCCACGAAAAAGAAGAACTGGTCAAGGTAGGAGAAAGCCGCTTCGGTTGTGACGCTTATTTAAACAAGGAATACGTCGAGGCGGATTTTAAAATCGTGACCGGATTTATCGAGCCGCATTTCTTTGCCGGATTTTCAGGTGGACCCAAAGGGATTATGCCTGGAATCGCTGGGATTGAGACCATCATGACCTTTCACAACGCCCGGATGATTGGTGACCCGCTGGCAACGTGGGGAAATATGGAGAACAATCCCGTGCAGGATATGGCCCGCGAAGTCAATCGGATGTGCAAGCCCGACTTTATGTTGAATGTTACTTTGAATCGCGAAAAAGAAATAACCGCTGTTTTTGCAGGTGAGCTGTTCGAAGCCCACGATCAGGGCTGTGCATTTGCAAAAGAGCATGCCATGATTCGCTGCGACCACCGCTTTGATGTAGTTATCACGTCAAATTCCGGCTATCCGTTGGACCAGAATCTGTATCAAGCGGTAAAAGGCATGAGTGCTGCACATAAAATTGTCAAAAAAGGCGGAACGATTATTTGCGCTGCGGAGTGCTCGGACGGACTTCCCAACCATGGCAATTACGCCAGCATCTTGACAATGCGTAAGACTCCGCAAGAAATTTTGGACATGATCAATGATCCTTCCTTTAAAATCTTCGACCAATGGCAGGTGCAGAAGCAGGCAGTTATTCAAGTGTGGGCAGATGTGCATGTGTATTCCAGCTTGTCTGATGAAACCGTAGAGCTGGCCATGTTTACACCCACGCGCGACATTACGGAAAACCTGAACGAGCTGAAGAAAAAGTACGGCGAGCAAATGACAGTGGCCGTTCTTCCGCTTGGCCCGCTAACAATACCTTATGTAGAGGAGTAAGATCAGTCTGTCCAGTGTGGCAGAAAGGAGGGGGATTATACGGTGCATGAACAAAAAGTGGAGACGCTACGAAGCTTGCTCAGACAAATGGAAAGAGTCGTTGTAGCTTTTTCCGGTGGAGTAGACAGCACGTTTCTGGTGAGGGTAGCAGTAGATACTTTGGGGGCAGAGAACGTACTCGCAGTGACCGCAGATTCGGAAACGTATCCGACATCAGAGCTAGCAGAAGCAAGAGAGCTGGCGAGGCAGATCGGGGTTCCCCATCAGGTGATCGAGACCTCCGAGCTGTCCATCCCGGGATATGCGGAGAATACGCACGATCGGTGCTACTTTTGCAAGAAAAGCTTGTTCGAGCATCTGCTTCCCATTCTGGAGCGGCAAGGCTATCGGAATCTCGCCTATGGTCTGATTGCCGATGACATGAGTGATCACAGACCAGGGACTCGTGCAGCTCAAGAACTCGGTGTGCGAGCACCATTGCAGGAGGCAGGTCTCTATAAAGAAGAAATCCGTGAGCTCTCGCGCGAGCTGGGCCTCTCTACGTGGAAAAAGCCATCGTTTGCGTGCCTGTCATCACGGATCAGCTACGGTGAGCAAATCACGTTGGAAAAGCTGATAAAGGTCGATCGCTCTGAGGCGTATTTAAAAGGGCTGGGAATCCGGCAGGTGCGTGTGCGTACACACGGTGAAATTGCACGAATCGAAGTCGAGTCTGTAGATATACCGATCGTTCTCCAGCATAAGGAAGAGATAACGAATCAACTCAAAACGTATGGGTATTCCTACGTGACGATGGATTTGCTTGGCTACAAGAGCGGTAGCATGAATCTGGGTGTAGCGAAGACGGGTGCGTGAGATCGTTTTAAAAAATGAAGCTGTTCCTTGGCAGATCAAAACTGCCAGAGGGGCAGCTTTTTTGTTCTCGTAACGTGGCTGCAGTGAGGAGAAGCAGATTTCCATGCTCAGCTCCGGTCTACGTCCTACATGGGAGTGAAACTGTCCGCTCCGAGCCGATTCGCGGGGGATCGTAAAAGTGGTAGTCGCTTCGCAGACTATTCAGGGTTACGATCCTGTTGCCCACGAATCGGCTCTCCGCTAAGTAGGACTTCGCGAGTCGCTCCGCCTGGAAACATGCTTCTCTGGCGGGAGTTACTCATGTTACGTGGCTGCGGTGGGGAGAAGCCTGTTTCCATTCTTCGCTCCGGTCTACGTCCTGCGAGGAAGTGTTGACTGTCCGCTCCGAGCCGATTCGCGGGGGATCGTAAAAGTGGTAGCCGCTACGCAGAGTATTCAGGGTTACGCTCCTGTTGCCCGCGAATCGCCTCTCCGCTGAGTAGGACTTCGCGAGTCGCTCCGCCTGGAAACATGCTTCTCTGGCAAGCTATATCTGCTGCGTCGAGAAATTCACAAAAGAAAAAGCATACATCAATAGAAAGCTCGCAGAGAAAAAGGGAGAAACAAGCGAAGCTCTTTGGAACACCTACCAAGGCGCAGTGGAAAAAGAGAAACACGTTCTTAGCGTCCAACTTTGAGAAGCGTTATGAACCGACCACTTTTGGACGCGGGTTTCGCTTTTGCAATGGAGCCGATTAGGGATGACCCGAGAAAGTGTTCCAAGAAGCTGGAGCGTTTTCTCCCTCTTTCTTCTCACCACTACAGCTCGATTAAGGATATCTTTCATCGTAGCTTTACCAAAACAGTCTTCCAAAAACACGACCAAATCCAAAGCTCGCAGAGAAAAAGGGAGAAAGCAGCGAAGCTCTTTGGAACACCTACCAAGGCGCAGTGGAAAAAGAGAAACACGCCCTTAGCGTCCAACTTTGAGAAACTACTGGAACCGACCACTTTTGGACGCGGGTTTCGCTTTTGGAATGGAGCCGGCCAGGGATGACCCGAGAGAGTGTTCCAAGAAGCTGGAGCGCTTTCTCCCTTTTTCTCCCCAACGCTACAGCTCGATTAAGGATATCTTTCATCGTAGCTTTACCAAAACAGTCTTCCAAAAACACGACCAAATCCAAAGCTCGCAGAGAAAAAGGGAGAAAGCAGCGAAGCTCTTTGGAACACCTACCAAGGCGCAGTGGAAAAAGAGAAACACGCCCTTAGCGTCCAACTTTGAGAAGCCTCTTGAACCGACCACTTTTGGACGCGGGTTTCGCTTTTAGAATGGAGCCGGCCAGGAATGACCCGAGAGAGTGTTCCAAGAAGCTGGAGCGTTTTCTCCCTTTTTCTCCCCACCGCTACAGCTTGAATGAAGAGATCAGTAGGAAAAATCCCCCATTTTCGCAAGAATTTCATGCAATAACCCCTATTATTAGAAAATTGTAAAGAAAAATAATATTTTCTTTAGTCTTTTTCAGTAGTTTTGGGTAGAGCGTTCATACGATACAAATTAGGAAAGAGAGCAAGGGGGAATCTGGTTGATTAGTTTTCATCAAGTGAACAAGCATTATGGCAACTTTCATGTCCTGAGGAACATCGACCTGCATATCAACCAGGGAGAAGTCGTCGTGGTTATTGGCCCGTCTGGTTCAGGAAAAAGTACGATGGTTCGCTGCATCAACAGATTGGAAACGGTTACAAGTGGGGAGCTCGTCGTTGACAATGTACAGGTGAACGACAAAAACACGGATATTAACAAGCTACGCCGCAACATCGGCATGGTTTTTCAACACTTCAATCTCTATCCGCATAAAACCGTAATGGAAAACATCACGCTCGCGCCCGTCAAGGTACTCGGCGTCTCCCAAAAGGAAGCGGACGAAACAGCTCTGTACTATTTGGAAAAGGTAGGGATTCCTGAAAAGGCAGACATGTACCCTACACAGCTTTCCGGTGGACAGCAGCAGCGTGTAGCAATTGCGCGCGGACTGGCGATGCGGCCGAAAATCATGCTTTTTGATGAGCCGACCTCCGCACTTGACCCAGAGACAATCGGAGAAGTGCTGGATGTCATGAAGAAGCTGGCGCAAGAAGGTATGACGATGGTCGTCGTGACGCACGAGATGGGCTTTGCCCGGGAAGTGGCCGATCGCATCGTCTTCATGGACCAAGGCCGAATTTTGGAAGAAGCGACGCCGGATCAGTTCTTTGCCAATCCGAGTGAAGAGCGTGCGCGTTTGTTCTTGAGCCGCATTTTGAACCACTAGAATCTAAAACAAAGAAAGAAAAGGGGTATTCAGATGAAAGCAAACAAGGTATGGAAGAAAGTAGCTGGAATGGGATTGGTGCTCATGCTGAGCGCAACTGCACTAGCAGGCTGTGGAGGCGGTAAGACCTCAGAAGGAGCAGCGCCAGGCGGTCAGTCTACTGGAGCAGCCGGTGCAGGTACAATTGCCAAAATGAAGGAAAGAGACAAATTTGTTGTCGGTGTAAAGTATGACTTGAATCTGTTTGGACTGAAGGACCCGGCAACTGGAAACGTAGAAGGTCTTGATATTGATATTGCCAAGGCAATCGCTAAAAAGGTGCTCGGGGATGAAAATAAAATTGAGCTGAAAGAAGTAACCTCCAAAACGCGGATTCCGATGCTGAAAAACGGCGAAATTGATGCGATTATTGCTACGATGACGATTACGGAAGAGCGCAAAAAGGAAGTTGATTTCTCTGATGTGTACTTCCTGGCTGGTCAATCCTTGCTCGTGAAAAAGGATAGCAGCATCAATGGCATTAAAGACCTGAAAAAAGGAATGAAGGTCGTGACAGCCAAAGGCTCTACTTCCGCTAAAAACATTCGTGCGAGTGCACCGGATGCAGAAATTCTTGAATTCGAAAACTACGCAGAAGCCTTCACAGCGCTAAAAGCTGGTCAAGGTGATGCGCTCACTACAGATAACGCTCTCTTGTACGGAATGGCAAAACAAGATCCGAACTACCGTGTAACAGAAGAAACCTTTACAGAAGAACCATACGGAATTGCGATCAGCAAAGGCGATGCAGAATTCGTAAAAACAGTAAACGAGCTGTTGAAAGAAATGAAAGAAAACGGCGAATACGACAAGATTTATGAAAAATGGATTGGAGAAAAGCCGAAAAAATAATGCTGTTCGACTCCATTACGGATGAGCGGTTGTAATTACCGCTCATTCCCTTATTTTCTTACGCCAGAGGGGGTTCGTAACAGAGATGATTGATTTTTCAATCTTGATTGATCACTGGGATATGTATCTGGAGGGGTTTGGAAATACCTTGAAAGCGAGCCTGCTCGCACTGATTGGCAGCTTCGTTTTAGGAACGATCTTTGCTATCTTCCGCATTTCTCCGATTCGCCCACTCAACTGGATAGGTGCTGCATTCGTGGAATTTATACGTAACATTCCATTGATTCTCGTAGTCTTTCTCTTTTTCGTGGGACTACCATCCATCGGAATTGTGCTAAATCCATTTCTTGCAGGAACAATGGGCCTAACTGTATATACCGCCGCCTTTATTGCGGAGACCATACGCGCTGGAATCCAGGCCGTTCCCAAAGGACAGACGGAGGCTGCACGCTCCTCGGGTCTGACTTACTTGCAAACGATGCGCTACGTTATATTGCCACAGGCGATTAAAGTGGTCATTCCTCCCATGGGAAACCAGTTTATCAATCTGGTCAAAAACTCGTCCGTTTTGGGTGTAATTGCTGGTCTCGATCTGATGTACTTCGGTGATCTGATTGCAGCCGATACTTTTATTACGTTTGATGTGTACATTTTCGTGGGTCTTTTCTATCTAATTCTAACCCTTCCGTTAAGCTCGTTCGTAAGCTACTTGGAACGACGCTTGGCGAAAGGTCGCTAATAAGGAGGGGACACCATGGACTTCATCGGGGCATATACGCCAAGTCACTTGACCTTTCTCCTAGAAGGTTTTTGGATCACCTTGCAGGTGGCATTTCTGTCGATTGTATTTAGTTTTGCGATTGCGATAGTGGTTGGGGTGCTTCGCTACGCGCGCATTCCGGTCGTCTCTCGTATTCTCGCTACAGTAGTTGAACTGGTTCGTAATCTGCCGCTTCTCTTGATCATTTTCTTCACGTATTTTGCTCTGCCAGAAGTGGGCATCAAGCTCGATAAATTTTATGCTGCGGTTTTGGCATTGGTCATTTTTGAGGCTGCGATGCTGTCCGAGATAGTGCGCAGCGGATTAAACTCGGTGGAAAAGGGACAAATTGAAGCCGCTCGTTCCTCAGGACTCAACTATGTACAAACTCTCTGGCATGTCGTGCTTCCACAAGCGCTCCGCCGGATGGTACCACCCATCGTTAGCCAGTTTATCTCGTTATTAAAGGATACTTCGTTGGCGGTCATTATTGCTCTGCCTGAGTTAATGAACCATGCACAGATTATCAACGGACGCAATGTCAATTACGTTATTCCGACGTTCTTGCTCGTGGCGGTCATGTACTTTGTGGTCAACTATGCGTTGTCGATTGTTTCCAAGCGTTTGGAAAATAAGCACGCATAAATTTTTTCTGTGAAAAACGTCTCAACGTTTTTCATAAAAGTAGATGTGACCGCTTGTGGTCAAACACTTTTGTCCCCCGACGAGAGGGGAAAACGGTCATAACCGTTTTGTGCAGATCTCCAATTCTTTGTAAAATAGGAATGGGAGATCTTTTCTTTTCCTTGAGAAAAGGGTTGATTTTGCTAGCCGGATAAGGGAAAAGTATAAGAACGAAGGCTTTTGCTATTGGGTTTGGCGGTAAGCCAGGTTTTTCTCAGAAAGGGGCTATTATGCGCGAGCGTTTATTGATACTATGTGTCATTATGCTGGCATCGGCTTTTTTCGGGGAGATGAAGGTGAATCCCTTTGGGGGTTCTTTTCGCTTCTCTCTAGGAATTGCCGCTTTCTTTTTCGGATTGCTCTGGTTTCAATCCGTACCGGTACTCCTGACAGGCTTTTTAACGGGGACGTTTATTCTCGGGTTTCGCGTAGGGATCGATGTTCTCATCGATTATCGAACGTGGGCAGAAAGCTTTTTTGTACATTTGCCCTCTGCCTTTTATTATTTCAGCTTTTCGCTCTTAATTTATTTCGTTCGCGCGAGAAAGTATTTGGAATATCCTTTATTAGTAGGCTTGATCGGGGCATCGGTAGATTTCCTTTCCAATATCGTGGAGCTTCAAGTACGTCAAATTTTTAGTGATAACCCAATGCTTACTTGGGAGAGCGCTTTCATGCTCCTCTTTTTTGGTGCTCTGCGCAGCTTTTTTGTGGTGGGTCTTTACAACAGTGTCTCGATAAGGCAGGTCAGAGCCGTAGGAGCGGTGCGTCAGGAGGAGCTGGAGCGTCTGCGCATGATCAATACCGAATTGTACGAAGAGGCCTTTTACTTGCGAAAATCGATGACGCAGCTCGAAGAAATTACCCGAGAAAGCTATCAGCTATACAGTCGGCTGCGAGAATCGGAGCATGCGGAATCGCCTACAGCGCTCACGATTGCAGAGCATGTACACGAGGTGAAAAAGGACTCGCAACGAATGCTCGCTGGATTGTCCAATCTCATGGACCAGGAAGACTTGTCTCCCCATCTGCCGGTAGCTGAGCTGTGTGGACTGGTGATCAGAGCGAACCAAAAATACGCAGAAATGCTGGACAAGGAAATTGAGTTCACCTGGAATTGTCAGGTGAAGCTATCGACGAGCCAAATCTACGCGTTGCTCTCTGTACTGAATAATCTGGTAGCCAATGCCGTAGAGGCAATCGATAAAGCGGGAAGTGTGGAATTGTTCGTCAAGCTGGATCATCGTAATATAGTATTTCACGTACTGGACAGTGGGCCGGGGATTCCCCGTGAGGAAAGAGAATGGGTTTTCCAGCCTGGATATACGACGAAATACGATGCGCAAGGAAATTCATCTACAGGAATTGGACTCACGCATGCCAGAGGGATTGTCCAAAGTCTGCAGGGCAGCTTGCATATTTTGCACGATCGGGAAGGCATGACGCATTTTGAGGTGCAAATTCCAACCGATCAACTGCTCAGAAAGGAGGTCGTGTCGTGATCCGTTTTTTTCTGATTGAAGACGATGCGGTCGTGAGAAGAATGTTGGAGCGAATTATTCAGGATAGCGGTCTGGGAGAGATTGTAGGTCAGGCAAGTGATGGGAATCAGGTGTCGATCGATCAGTTATTTGGGGTCGACGTGATTATCATCGATCTTTTGATGCCTGAGCTGGACGGTATTCAGACGATTAAAAAGCTGCAAACAGAAGGCTTTGCGGGCAGATTCATCATGGTGTCGCAGGTGGAAAACAAAGAGATGATTGGTGAAGCGTACCTGCAAGGCATTGATACCTTTATCCAAAAGCCAATCAATCGACTGGAAGTCATGTCTGTCCTCAAGCGGGTAGCGGACTACTTGTCTTTGGAGGCGTCGCTACACACCATTCGCAAGTCACTGCAGATTTTAGATATCAAAGGAAAACAGGAGCCAGCTGATTTTGGCTCGAAGCCTGCTTCTTTTTCAGAGCAGGATGGCTTGGCACAAAGGGCACAGCAGCTCCTGCTCCAGCTGGGAATCGCGAGTGAAGCGGGAGCTCCTGATCTGGTATTGATTATCCAATGGCTGGGTCAAGAGGAGCGCAGGGGAGATCAGCTTCGCGATATTCAGCTAAAGGAGCTGTACTCGCAGATTTTGCTGAAGCTGCATGGTACTTTGGACGAGCAGTCGATGGGAAAAGAAGTCCGTGCGATGGAGCAGAGGATCAGACGAATGGTGCTGCAAGCATTCAACCACTTGTCCTCACTAGGGTTAACCGACTATGCCAACCCTACCTTCGAGCATTTTGCTCCGCGCCTATTTGATTTTCAAGAAATTCGCCAGCGCATGCAGGAGCTTGAGGCGGGCGAAAAAACAACGAAATGCCGGATTAGCGTACGAAAGTTTTTATCTGTCTTTTTTATGGAAGCAAAAGGATAAGCAATCATACCCGAATACAAAAAAGGAAAAAACAGACCGCATGCATGTGTATCAATACGGTTTGCTTTTTCCTTTTTTATTGGCTCTGTTATTATTTGATTGTTGATTTTCATTATTCAATGGAAAGGCAGGATTATTCAGTGGGAGACTCACATAGGCGAGGTTCGCACCGGCATCCTTAGATCTGTGAATTTATGCCCATTCCAAGCAGATTGACACGACCACACAATGCGTTTTATTATTAAGTATGTCCTTAATTAAGGAGGTTCTTAATTGGTTGCCAGAGACACACTCAGCCTCATCTTTGCTGCGCTCGCCGATCCGACGCGCCGAAACATCCTGTCAAGGCTGTCACAGGGGGCCACTACAGTCGGGGAGGTCGCCGAGCATTTCGAGATAAGCGCACCCGCGATCTCCCAACACCTCAAAGTGCTTGAGCGAGCAGGGCTGATCGAACGCACAGCAAAAGCCCAATGGCGGACCCTGACGATGCGCACTGAGCCTCTCAATGAGGCATTGGCCTGGGTCGAGAAGCACCGCCGCGAGTGGAACCAGCACTTCGACGCATTGGAATTGCACCTCAAGTCTATGACTAAAAAGGAGGAACACTGAACATGACCACTGCACCGGAGTTCACCATCACCCGCACTCTGAACGCCCGCCGCGAGCTCGTATGGCGCGCCTGGACCGAGAACAAGGAACTCGCCGCCTGGCTACCTTCGACACCCCTGGAGTCAATCTCCTTCGACGTCCGCAAAGGCGGACGCTACCGCTACACAATGGTTAATAAGGAAACCGGCCAGGAGTATCGCACTGGAGGAGTGTTCCTTGACGTCATTCCTTTTGAACGGCTCGTCTTTACTTGGGGTGACCCCGATGCTCCCATCGAGGACTCCCCTGTCGTGACCCTAACCCTCACCGCACAGGGCGATCGCACCGAGATGATCTTCCATCTACGCGGATTCGCTGGTCACCCCGGCGATCAGTATGTGTACGACGGCTGGTCTAATACACTCGACAATCTGTCGACGCTCCTTCGTGACCAAAAGTAATACACAGTAACAAGAGCAGCAAAAATGAATGGGTTTTTTTACTTTTTTCGTACATTAACGCATCTACTTCTGACTTGCAGATACCAGGATAGCCTGCCTTGAGCCCGGCCGTTGATGGGTTTCGCCCCACTCGCACATGACTTCCATTACAGGTACCAATGTCTTGCCATATTCACTTAACGAATATTCCACTTTCGGGGGGACCGATGGATAAACCGTCCGTGTCACCAGCTGGTCGTTCTCCAGCTCCCGCAAATGCTGCGCCAGCATCTTCTGCGTCACCTCGGGAATCAGCTTCTCCAGCTCGCTGAACCGCTTGGTGGAGTCTAACAAAAGCCATAAGATCGCAGGCTTCCACTTCCCGCCGAGCACGTGAATCACCGTTTCAATAGGACATTTTCTCTCCATTGCTGCCTCTGCGCCAGCTTCCATTCAATCCCTCCTTGCTCAAGCTTACTTTCAAGTAAGTACCCTACATTAAAGTGGGTTCTTACCAAGATTTTAGGTCGGTGCTAAGCTTAAGTCAATCCAGCAAGTGAAAATTTGGAAATCACCAGGAAGAGGGAATGAACGATGAAAATTATTGTTTTCGGAGCAACGGGAAATACGGGAAGAAGGGTACTTGCCCAAGGCGTTAATAGGGGGCATGAAATGACCGCCTTCGTGCGCAATCCCGAGAAGCTTTATGAGCAGCAAGGCGAGCAGATTACGGGGCAAGTGAAGGTGATCTCGAAGGACATCATGGATCCGGAAAGCGTCTACGAAGCTCTCTCGCAGCAAGACGCCGCTATTATCGCAGCCGGTCATGCCGCCCAAGGAGAAGAATTTGTTCGTATCGTGGATAACATCGTCAGCCAGTGTGAAAATATCACACGGTTTTCCGGACGGGTATGGCTAATGGGAGGCGCCGGGCTGCTCGACATTCCTTATACCGATCTGATCGGAAATAATTTGCCCGGGTTCCCGCCCATGTACCAAACTCACAACCGGAATCTGGATCGGCTGCGTCAGACCAAGCTCGATTGGTCCGTCATGTGTCCGGGAACGATGGTCAAATCGGCCGATCTTCCGTCGTCCGTTCGTTTGCATGTGAGCACAGACATTTTGCCCGTGCCTGTTCCAGAGACCATCAAGGACTTCTCCGAAGCCGAAGTTGCCGGCCACCTGTTCAGCCGATTTAAGGAGTTGGATGTCGCTTACGAGGATGTAGCGAACTTTATGCTGAACCACCTTGAGCTTGCAGGGCCGTTTAAAGGCAAAAGAGTCGGTCTCGCTTACCAAAGCGAGCTGCCGGTAAGCTGAGCGCGGAAGGAGACGACCTTGTATGTTCGGATTGCTGCTCGTTTTGCATATACTCTCGACGATTGCTTTCATGGGCTCTGCTTTCCTCATCCCTGCCATTCGCCGGTCCGCGAAAACTGCCAGCCAGCTTCGCTTTGTCTTCGATATCACGGCCAAGCTTTCCTGGCTTCCTAAAATAGGCGGAGCCGCTCTGATCGCGACCGGGATTGGGCTCATGATCATAACCGGCATGGGACTGTCCCAGATGTGGCTGAATGTGTCCATCCTGTTGTCGCTGCTCATGGTGGTCGCGATTGGGGCACTCATCGAACCTCGTTTGAAAAAAGTCACGAAGCTCGTGGCGGCAAGCCGTGGGGATGAGGTTCCTGCCGAGTTCTCCCACGCGATGAAAAAGATCGCGCCGCTAGAGTCGGCGGCGCAGCTGCTGATGATTGCAGTTATCGTGCTGATGGTCATCAAGCCGTTATAGGGGGGCAGATAAAGCAATCTTATTAATCTGGGAGCTTACCTTCAATTTTCCAGCCGCTTGAAGATAAATGGAAAAGGTATCTAATAATCTTGCCGTCAGTATTCTCGATTGCAACCAATAAACCATCTGGCCTAGGCAATATATGAAGGATTTCGCTATCTGGGAAAATACAGGTGGTTATAGGGGTTAATATCGGTACTAACATATTTTCTAACCATATTCTCTCTCGATACCAAAGTGGGGCAGGAATGGGCGGAGGATACCCAGTGACAGGTACTCCGAGGTCATTTGCCATTTGTTTGGGATTACAAGAAAGCTTGCGTCTTGCACCAATGGCTGCAACGAAGCGAAGGCAAAACTCGACGGTAGTGATTACTTCATCGTATTTCAAAGTGCCGTTAGCATAACGAATTTCTACTGTCTTGTTATCGAACCATGCAGCAATGTTGATACCACACCGATGGGATTGAGGACGCCCTCTATGTCGAAGAGCCGCATCCCCAGGGGCGGAAAGATACTGATCCCTCATTTCCCAGGTGACAGGAGGGCAGTATACCAGCCGATCTTCACTCGTATTAAATAAGTATTTCACTGATTCTTGATATTGCAACGCAGCATCGATAAAATCGGGAATTGCTTCTTCCCCCCAAGGCTCCATGCTAACGTGGACGTGAAGTCCGCAATTCCAATTTATCCTCGCTTCTGTCGCAATGAGCCTCAACAACATCTCGTTGATTTGTTCCCGATCTTCCCACTGAATGGGGGGAGTTTGAAGTTCGCTGCCCGACTCTTCGCCGGTATCATCAATTTGCAGTTCATCCAAAGCCATTGTCCAGCCTGGTAAGAGCTCGACTACCTCGGGTTTACCCCCAACAAATTCAATTTCGACGCCAAAGTAAAGGTCTTTCCAATCCATAATAAAGGGCTTCATAATCCGCCAACCTCCCTGTTTGTGATTGTCACGTTTTTTAGGGGAGAAGGCGGCGGAGCACGGGATTAACGAGGGACTTTTTTTCTTGTCAAGGAAAACGCCTCCTGAATAACAGTTTAGAGTATATAGATATTATAATCCGACATGAATTGGGATCACAAACCTGTCTAGTTCGATAGTGGAACAAACACAAGTGAAGCTGCCAGTAATCATTCGGCAGCTTCGTTATGCATTGAGGGAACCATTCCTCCACATCGGTAAAACCAAATTTCACATTTTACTATACTGTGACTTATCTTTGTTATCATGAACTGTGACAAGATGTTAATCGTTTGGAAGGAATTAGTAATTCTTGATAAAATAAATATGAAGACGATCAGGTAATAAATTTGTACACATAAGGAGATAAAACTATGGCAAAAAACAAATTACTAAGAATGGACAATGTTGGCATCGTTGTAGAATCCCTTGATGACGCAATCTCTTTCTTCGAGGAGATTGGCTTGAAGCTCGAAGGGCGAGCTACTGTCGAAGGGGAATGGGCTGGTCGCGTAACCGGGCTGGGTTCACAGTGTGTAGAGATTGCAATGATGGTTACCCCAGATGGCCACAGCCGACTTGAACTTTCGCGATTTCTCACCCCACCTACTATATCAGATCACCGAACTGCTCCTGTAAATGCCCTCGGTTATCTACGCGTCATGTTCACCGTTGAAGACATTGACGAAATGGTATCCAGACTCACTAAGTATGGTGCTCAGCTCGTTGGCGAAGTGGTTCAGTACGAGGACTCGTATCGGCTCTGCTACATTCGTGGAATTGAAGGACTTCTAATCGGTTTGGCGGAACAACTCGGTAATAAATAAGTGACGTTTAAAAGAAGACTAAACTGAAAAATAGTCGGGTGCATCATATAAACACCGCATTCACGCTCCGGGTCTGGGCGACCCTCGGTTCCGGAAACAAGGAACGAGGAAGTAATTGCCGGGACACATCCGCACCGACTAACCGCGGCCTGCAGCAAGCTGCCTTAACTCGGTGGGACTTCGTGATGCATGAACTTTAACGGAAATCAATGTAAAACCAAATTAAAGGGACTCAACTAACGGAGTTCAATAGTTCAGTAAAAGGTAAAAAACCCACATGTAGTTTGTGGGTTTTATTTTGGTTAAAAATCAACAACAACGTTTAACAGAGCCATATATTTAAACCTGTGCCTTCGAAAAAAGCTCCGAAAATGCACCGTACAATCCTGTACCTCCGTACTGCTGCTGATAGTCCTCGATTGGGCTGTCTCGAACGATTTGCCCATTCATCAAAAAGATGGCGCGATCTGCGATGGCATCGGCTACCTGCAGCTGATGCGTAGAAAAGATGACCGTCTGGCCTGCGAGCTTGATTTCCCGCACCAGATCCACAAATCCATCCATCCAATACGGATCGAGCCCATTCGTTGGCTCGTCGAGGATGATGAGCGCAGGCTTAGCCAAAATCGCTTGAGCAAACAAAAGGCGCTGCTGCATTCCTTTGGAAAACTGGGAAACGCGTTTGTTGCGATGCTCGTGTAGCCCTACTGCCGCCAGCACGTTTTCTGCTTCTTCTGCGGAACGACTGCGTAGCGAGGCGTAAAATTGTATCGTTTCACTGGCAGTGAGCCCTTGGGAAAAAGTAAAATGATCGGGCATATAACCGATTTGCTGCAAGTAATCGACGCGCTGCTCGTTCCAATTCAGACCATTGAGCTGAATCGTTCCGGAGGTAGGACGCAAAATCCCGACGATCATCCGCAAAATCGTGCTTTTTCCTGCACCATTACCGCCGCACAAAGCGACGACCTCTCCTGGCTCAATCCGCAGACTAAAAGGATGCACGATCGTTTTCCCCTGGATCGCTTTTTCTACCTGGTTAATCTCCAGTCCAAATACGTCCACGTTTCTCACCTTCTTTCCCATGCTTTGATGGCGATATAGAGTGTGACGCCAATCCAGGCCAGGCAAAGTGCAACGAAGCACATATCTCCCAGCGGGGAATCGACCCAGTACATCCACTTGTAGTACTCAGGCCCAAAAATCGAGCCACCCCCAAGCCGGGCAACAGAGAAGACACGGACGAACTCTGCCGGATTCAGCAGGGTGACGATTTGAAGAATGGGCTTGATCCACGTGTACGGAACAAAGCTGAGCAGGGAAATGAGCAGCGTAGGCCAAGCTAAAATGTAGAAAAACCAGATGCTAACGCCCATCGTCAAAGCCTGCCAACGGTTCCGACTCAGTGCCCCGATCAACAATGCAATCCCGAGAAACAACAGAATAATACAGAGCGAAAAGACGAATAGAAACAACAGGGTTGTGGCCGAAAAGCTTTTCCCGAGCAATGCGCCAGCAAGCCCGGAAAGTCCGTAGCCAAAGGAAACGATCGAAATGAGGACGACCGCTTGCCCGAGGTATTTCCCCAGCAAAAAAGAAGAGGTGGTCATCGCATATGTGGACAATAGCTGCCAGCTTCCTTCCTCCTTTTCTGCGGTGAGAGAAAAGGAGGAGAGGAGCATCGTCATCAGGGGCAGCAGGTACAAAATCAGGTTAAGCATCGTACCGGTCGTATACGTGTAGCCTTGCATATAGGATTGTGACTGGATGACGAGCAGTCCGAGACTAAACAGGGAGAACAGGGCCATAAACGAGTATGACCACGGATTGCGGAAGCCTACCTTCACTTCCCGTTTGGCAATCAGATTGATGTGCACGTTCTCCACGTCCTTATACTAGTGTTTTGATTGAGCGCTGCTGTCTGCCGCTGGTGTGCTCTCAGCGTGACCGTCAGTAGAATGTCCATCCGATTGTTGTCCTTCGCCAGAGTGACCGCTCTGCTGGTGCCCACCAGTGGAATGGCCGTCCTTGTTCATATGATCGCTCATGCTGCGTTCCCACGTATGTGCTTTCAGGTCTGTGACAACACCCTTTTTCTGCTCTTGCACGAATGATTCTGCTGCTGCTTTATCTTTAAAGGAGTAGATGCCATAGCTCATAGGAGTTTTGAACGTTGCGTCATAGGCGAAGGCAGCCTGATCTGCTTTCGTCCATTCAGCTGTATAGTAATCACGAACAAACTGGACATCGACTGTTTCTGTGCCATTTTTCTCGGTCCATTCATGCATGCAGCCGATATCATCGAATTTCAGAACCTTTCCATCCTTGAGAACGATTTGGGTGGCATTGTGGTCGTTTGGAACGTGCATGTGACAAATATCACATTTGTCTACACCCTCAGCAATCTCGGCTGGCTGTGCTTCCTGTTTGCCGCAGCCCATCATCATGAGGCTAATTCCTACAATTGCACCTAATGTTGTTATCCATTTTTTCATTGCTTTCTCACTCCTGTATAAATAATTGAACTGCTCCCGAGCAATAAGAGTGCTCCTAAAATACCTGTCAACCAGCTACTGCCTCCACCGACATCATGAGCCTGAGAGTCGGGTGGACTCATCAGTGGAGCGGCATCGCGAATGGTCGTGCCCGTCCCGTTGGTAAAGAGTCCTTCGAGAAAAACGAAGCCCGGTGCCTGGAAAAACAACTGGTAGGGAGGAACAGCATCCGTCAAACCGAGGTAAAAGGGATTCATTTCATAAGGGAGATCGCTGCGAGCATCACCGTCAACGTCTAGCCCTTGCAAATTATCCCAGTAGTTCCCATCCAGTCGATCAGTCGTACTATCCTGTGCCTGTGCCTGAATGACGTTGGAGACAAACACGTTTTCAGTCAGTACATTGTCACGCGAGTTAAGGAGCTGCATCCCGATAAAATTGAGTTTTAGCTGATTCTGGCGTACCGTAATTCCCTCCGATCGCTCCAAATAAAGACCGACCCGGTTGCCTTCAATCTGATTGCCCAAGAGTTTCGAATTCGTCACCTCATAGAGGAGAATTCCTTGAGAGTTGGGGTTTTTTTGCTGCTTGAGCAGTTGATTGCCTAGAACAGCAGCTTTGGTCGTCTCCATCAGCATGGCGCCCGTCACGTTTTCGCTCCCGGTATTTTCCAAAAGGATGGTGTCTGAGGTTCCCATGAAATGATAGCCGTACCGCGATTTCTCTACGTAATTTTGCGTGATCTCATTTCCATTGCTTCGCTCCACATAAATACCGTCAAAGGCGTTCGTGACCTGATTGGATATGATCCGGTTCTGGTGTGAATCGTACAAGTCGATTCCATTTCCCTTTTGCGCAATGACGTTACTCTTTGGTGCCTCTTGGCCTTTTGTCAGGTGCTTGCTGTGATCGTGTCCCGCGTCGCTTCCTGCGCCTTTCTCTTTTACCTTGCCGATGACTTGAATGTTGTGCAGCGTATTAGAGCTGGCCTGGCGTAGCTGTATGCCTGTGCCCATCGTTTCGATGACGATATTCTCCAATACGTTTTGATTGCCCCTGATTAAAAGGGTTGCATCCTCACTGTTAATCCGTTTGTCTACGATTTTGATTCCCTGGATCGTGACTTTGTCGCTCTGGATCGTGACAGTAGCTTCTTCACTGGGATTTGTAATTTTCACATTCCCGTTTGCCAGCAGGACGAGGGGCTTGGTTATGCGTATCGGTCCCTCATAATCCCCCTCAGTTATGGTGATGGTATCCCCGGGGCGGGCCTGATCGAGCATGGCTTGCAGGGTGTTGCCGGGTTCTGCTGCTCTTATGCCAGCTGGAACCAGAAAATGGATGAGTATGGCCATGCTTGCCAGTGTCAGATAGCGGAAAAAACTGCGGCTTTTCCATCTCCAAATCAGGGTTCTTCCCCCTTTCCGCTCCTTGTTTGAGCCACTTTTAGCATAGCAGTCCGTCTCCGTTTTCGGATGACTCAACCGGGCTATAAAACGTGTCAAAAATCGCAACGATTTTACAAAAATGGAAATGATGAGAGGAAAAAGTGAGTTGGCAATGAGCGAGGAATGGGTTCATAATGAGAAGAAATTGTGACAGATGGAGGAGGGGACGAGGCATGGATGCGACGATCGAAAAGGCACTGCATACGATGCTGGAAAATTGGGAGCGGATGAAAAAGAGCCACGAGGATGACGCCGAGGATGATGCAAACACATTTGAGGCTTCCTTTTATCAGTTGATGGAGCAAATTCGGAAATGGTTTGGACAACTGGAATCAAAGCCAACGACACTGGACGATGCCTTGCTGTTGCCGGATATGGCAAAGCTGGAAGAACAGCTGCCCGTGGAAATCCTGTTGAACTTCGAGACAGAGCTGGAGCTGATCGTAGAAGGAGAGACGAGGATCGAGGACGAGAAATACGACTAGTGGAATACGAAGAAAAAGGGGCTCCCAGGAAGCCGGTTAAACCGACCTCATGGACAGCCTCTTTATTGAATTACGTTTACCTTGTAACGAGCTCAAGCGTACCTTGATTCTTGTTGCTTTTGCCTCCAATCATATCGACCAAGGTCGTATAAGACAGATAGATACGGCCCTCTTTGATCAGAGCATTCTTAGGCAGCGTATAGGGCTGTTTGTTTACCGTTGCGTCTGAACCCGTGAGCGGAATGATAATCGTGTTTTTTCCGTTTTCAATCAGCGCTACTCTCTGTTCCGGTTGCCAGGAAACCGTGTAGCCTGCTTCTTGAAAAAAGCTGCGAACGGGTAACAACACATCGTCCTTGACTGAGATGACAGCAAAAGGCACGGGCTTGCCATTCAGCGTAGCAGGCGAAGAAGAGTCTGATGTGGATGCGGCAGGGGTTAGAGGTGCAGCGGTAGTAGCACCTTCATCGCCTACTTCCAAAAATTCAGTGGAAACGGCCTGCTCATTGACCTTCTCTTCGGTGAACAGGAATGGCTTGTATTCCCAGTTTGCAAACATTTCGATCTGATCGTCATAGTGAGAGCTCATGCTGCCGTCTTTTTTGACGAAGCCTACCTGACCAGGGGGAGTGATAGCTACTCCTGTTGGGCCTTGCTTTGTCAGCTCAAGATAATGGTTTTCGCTACCTCTGTTCATATCGAGAATTTTCTTCGGCGTTCCCAGACCATGCGGCATACCGAGGAAGGTTTCCCCGCCAAAGCTGATGGTGCGGATCGGGGTCAGCCAGCTATTCATGTCTTTCTTTTCTTTTTCCAGCTTATCCAGTGCCTTAGTAAGGCTTGTCAGCAGAAATTGCTCCTTGTCTACGCCTTGTAGCCAGTCGTATTCGACAGGAAGCACAGCCTCGTCGCCTTGCAGGACTCGCAGGAGCAAGCCGGTGCTCGTGTACAGACTGACCATGCTGCCCGCAGAAGCGTAGGCATCACCCAAGGTCGGTTTAAATACATTCTCAGTGAAGGTAGACCACCAGGCTTCAAAAATCGTTTGACCGACACTATCATAGTTGCCGTCCTCGTTCTCATCCAGATTCAGGTTGTTCCATTTTGATAGATAGTCATAGGCTGCTTGAAAACGCGGGTCCTTGTCGAGGTTGTTCTGCAATGCCTTGAGCAGATACGGCTTGAACTGCGTCGTTTTCAGGTTGACCATACTGGAGTAGTAATTGAAATCATTCAAGTCTTCTACCTTGATTTGGTCGCGATTTTGGATTTGCGAAATATATTGCAGGACGCGGTGATCGCCGCCCCAACGGAAGGATTGCTCGTTATTTTGCCATTCAGGTGTAGGCTTGTTGTTCCAGTTGGCGACGAAGCCTGCCTCCGGATTCACCACATGCGGATTGTTGGCTGTGTCCTGGAAGCCTTTCCACTCATATTCCCCAGTGCCTGGGGTAGGCAGGCGCAAATCGACGCGAGCATCCCGAATCGGATATTTTCCCACGTGGTAGTACCCGATATTCCCGGTTTTATCTGCATAGAACCAGTTGAGCGACATTGTGAATTTGTGTGCCGCATCCTCGAACTCTTTGATGTTTTTTGCCCAGTTGGCTTGTACATAAGCAGACCAGCTTTGAGCTTCCGTTCCGCGGAATGTCCATGCTTTATTGTACGCGGTGTTGTTTTGTTCATCAAAGAAAATGACGGGACCATGTACAGTAGAATAAAATTCTTTCGTTTCTTTTCTGGTCGTCCCATCCTCAGCACGTACCTCAAAGGTTTCAACCTTTTTCTTCATATCTACCCACTTGCCCTGAAACTCATATTGATGCGGGTTTTGCGGATTGAGCTTTTCAGTAAAAATATCAACGACATCACCGTAGCCCGCTGTCGCTGTTAGGGCGAAGTTGTCATTTGCCCCGAACATAATGAACGGATAGCCGATAAAACCCGAGCCTTCTATATTGATGCCAGGTCCGTGCAAGCCCACCTCATATAAAAAGCCTGGAGCTGAAAAGTCTACCTGTGGACCGCTCATGAGGAGAGCGTTGCCAGAGGCTGTCTTTTTCGGACCGATGAGCAAAGCGTTGCTGCCGACCTTCAATGGCAAGCCCAGTTTATTGGAATCGCTTTCAAAATTCTCCCGAGCAGCAGTGAGCTTCTTTGCTGCCTGCATGACATCCCCGGACGGTTGCTTGGTGCTACTGCTCGTATCCGCTTTGGCAGTCATCGCAGCAGCGGTTTTGTTGCCAGGTGCACTGGTAGGGGCAGCCAGATCGTTCTTCCAGACGATATCGTTAAACATTTTTTGTGCGGTTTCCTTGCCGTATTGCTTTTCCAGCTGGGCTACGATCCCCGCGTTTTTCAGTTCTTGCTCTTGGTAAAAGGGTCCATCTCTGCAATCATTGTTTCAATTTCTTGATTGGTATAGCC
Organism: Brevibacillus sp. SIMBA_040; assembly: GCF_046535075.1. Taxonomy (NCBI): domain Bacteria; kingdom Bacillati; phylum Bacillota; class Bacilli; order Caryophanales; family Paenibacillaceae; genus Brevibacillus; species Brevibacillus sp. SIMBA_040. The sequence continues at coordinate 31,905 of NZ_JAWRXI010000019.1, read as the reverse complement.
ATCTCTGCGCATGAGCTGATCACGTGCGAAATACTTTTCACCGAAGATTTCGGCTACTGTACCTTCGTTGCCTCTGCGGAACATTTCTAATTGGAAGAGGCGGTCCTGTGCCATAACGTAACCATAAGAACGATATAGATCCTCAACGGTACTCGCATAAATATGTGGAACTCCGTAATGATCCCTGACAATTTTGGAGATCCCATTCTTTGGCGTTTGGGCTTGCTCGGCAAAAACAGGCGTAATAGCAGAAGACAAAACGATTGCACTGGTCAGAAGCACCGCTAGTCCTTTTTTCTTCAAAGTGAACACCTCATTTTCTTTATCTAGTTGTTATAACGCTTTCAAAAATGGCTTGGATCTATCAGTTTTTTGTACAGTGAAATGCGTAGGGTGGGAATTTACTGAGAATAAATAAAAGCAAGATACATCCTTCCTTTCTGGTGCGAATTTATAATATGACGGATATATTACGCATTATAAATTTTTCGTATGTTAAGATCAACTAAAATTCTAACAATTTCGACTATTATTTCCATTAAAATTTAGTATATAGATAGAGAATTTTTTCAAACTGGCCGAAACGTATGAGAAGACCGAATGAGAATTGGAAATGGACGTATTCTATGTATAGGTAAATCATGGACACCTGCATTTCGGGAGGGAGTAGCCAGATGACAAATACCATTTTATTAGTCATTGTACTGATCGTGATTATTTTGCCACCGCTGGTCTTTTTTAGTTATATGTACATGTTGTCGAAGCAGCCGAAGCATTCCATCATTCGTTCTCATCCGTTTTTGGGGTGGGTGCGTTACTTGCTTGAAAAGCTCGGCCCGGAGTTTCGCCAGTATTGGTTTGATAACGATGCGGAGGGCAAGCCATTTTCTCGTGCGGACTTTGTCGGTATGGTCTATGCAGCAAAATACCGGACCGATTTGATTTCATTTGGCGGCAGACGGGATTACGAGAAGCCGGGCTTTTATTTGTCCAATGCCATGTTTCCCAAATTGACAAGTGAGCTGCGGGTCAATAACGAGAAGACGGTTCCGGGAAAAAAGTATGTCATTACCGCCGAAGGGTTGTTTACGCGGAGGGAAAAATTCATCTCGGGGGAAGTTTCGCCATGGCTTTTGCATGATACAGATGTTATTGTAGTTGGCGAAAATCGCAGGCATCCTTGGCGGCTTACAGGCATGTTCGGCGCATCTGCGACCTCGTATGGGGCGGTCGGTGAAAATTATATTTTGTCTACCGGGAGTGGGGCGCATATGGCTGGCGGATCATGGATCAATACCGGGGAGGGCGGAGTGGCGGAGGTGCACCTGTCTACAGGGGTGGACATCATTTCGCAGATCGGTCCTGGCATGTTTGGCTTCCGTGATGATACCGGCCATTTTTCAATCGAAGAGTACAAACGCAAGGCTGAGATTCCAAATATCAAGGCATTCGAGCTGAAGTTTCATCAGGGGGCAAAAATCCGGGGCGGACACCTCGAGGGCACGAAGGTCACGGAAAAGGTAGCAGCTGCCCGATTGGTTCCAGTTGGAAAAACAGTGAATTCACCCAATCGGTTTGAGTTTTTGACCAATCCCGAGCAGGCATTGCGCTTCATCGGAACGCTGCAGGAGGCAGGGGGAAAGCCTGTCGGGGTTAAAATTGTCGTAGGTGATCCGAAGCGCCTCGAGCCGTTCTTTGCGAGCATGGTGGAGCTGGACATTTATCCCGATTTCATTACGGTGGATGGCTCTGAGGGCGGCTCCGGTGCGACGTTCAAGGCGATGGCAGATGGCATGGGGTTGCCGCTGTATCCGGCCTTGATCATCCTCGACGATACAGCGAGGAAGTTCGGGGTGCGCGATCGTATCAAAATCTTTGCATCCGGAAAGCTGGTTACACCAGACAAGGTAGCTATTGCGCTTGCGCTGGGCGCAGACTGTGTCGGTTCGGCGCGCGGCTTCATGATGGCAAACGGCTGTATTATGGCAATGCAATGCCATACAGGAAAGTGCCCGACAGGGATTACAACAACCGATTCCAAATACCAGGAGGCGCTTGCCCCCGAAGAAAAACAGTGGCGCGTCATGAACTATATTTTGCAGCTACGAGAAGGCTTGTTTTCATTGGCTGCCGCCTGTGGCTTGGAAAGTCCGCGAGAACTGAGACGAGAGCATGTTGTGTTTACAAACGAGAGCGGAGAGAGCGTGCGGGTGGCTGATTTATTCCCGTATCCGGCGGTATCGAGGTAAGACGGTAGTTCTGTGTTCCTCGTCTCCCCTACAGCAGGAGCAAAAAAGCGGGTGGCAGTAAAATGCCCCCGCGTCTTGTCTTTTTTAACGTATAAGAGTTGATAAGCACAAAGCTTATAAACTCTGGAGCGCATGATAGCTTTCCGCTAAACGCGGTCGTTCCTCCTTGAGGAAGCCTTGATAGAGGTTTTCTTACGTAGTAGAAATCGTTTTTTGCCCAGGCTTCCAATCCATCGGGCACAAGCCGCCAGATTGAAGTGCTTCGATCACGCGGATAGTTTCATCTACGCTTCGGCCAACTTTAGAATTGGAGATGACAGAGTATTGCAGGACGCCTTCGGGATCAATGATAAAGCTCGCACGCAGCGGCGCTTTGCTTGCCTCGTCCAGTACACCATAGGCGAGAGTAACTTCCTTGCTGTAATCAGAAGCGAGCGGGAAAGAAAGCGGTCCGATTCCTTCACTGGATCTCATCCAAGCTTTATGTGTATGGATGCTGTCGCCACTTACGCCAAGAACTTCGACATTCAGGTCTGTGAATTCCTTGATCCTCCGATTCAGGCTCAAAATTTCCGTCGGGCAAACCTTGGAAAAGTCAAACGGATAAAAGAACAAAAGAAGCCATTTGCCGCGATAGTCTACCAGGCTTTTTGGCAGGGGAAAGCCGTTGTCAAACGTAACAGTGTCCATCGTAAAATCGGGTGCAGGAAGTCCAATGCGTGCTGTCATCGTAATCTCTCCTCGTTTGAGCTATCTTATATGTAAGGTTCTGGTATTAAAGTAACATGGATAATAATTGTAATCAATATTAAATTAAAATAATTACAAAAAATAATAGCACTTTACGAGTGTCCAAAATAGCGTTAAAATGGGTAAAAATAACAAAGTTAATAAAAAATCAGGCTATTGTACACCTTCCTTCTAATCCAATTGAGCTATAGGGGTACTACTTTCCTGATTTTTTTTATACCCAAATTACGTGCAGCCGCGGCTCGATCAAAAGACCAGGTATTGCTGTAATGAAGAATGGATGGGTGCGAATTCTTATGAAAAATCAAATTTACCTTCAGCGGAAAAATAAAATCGTGATAGAGAGAGGAAGCCATGAGCTACCTGTCTCTTATTTGGCTGCGGCCCTGCGAAATATCGAGAGTCTCGGTTATACGTTTGCGCTCGAGCTGTTGGAGAGAATCCGGACATTATCTGAAGGCGAGTTCTTCACGTTGTATTCTACTGTCGTATCTGTACTCAAGGAAAAGGTAGGTGCATCCAGGCGCTTCAAGCCGATGTATCCGAATTTTCCCAAGCAGGTGATGGAAGCGAGCGAGGGAGAGCTGTACCTGCAAGCGATACGTCATTATTTGACATGGCAGCTGCCTGTGCATGAAGTGAAAAAAAGACTGCCGCTGCTAAAGGAATCCCGGCTGAAGCTGATCGAGCTGGGAACAGATGGAGAGCTTTTGCAGGTTGGGATGAATCTGCTGCGTGCGAAGAGCTCGTTATCTATGCAAGACAAAGAGGATTTGGAAGTGCTGCTTCAGGAGTATGAAGGAATCGCTGAAGCTCTGCCCCCCGAAATTCCGCACAAGGAAAATGTTGCGATTGTTGCGAGCATTTTGCTGAAGTATGACAAGCTTCCTATTACTTTTTTTGCGAACTACTGCAAGACAGCGACTGATGTGCTGCGAATTGCAGTTGCGCTGTCCGATGGGGATGTGAGCCTGGCTACCCCAACCAAATTCCGCAAGTTCAGACGTTCTGAACGCCGCTTGCTCCTGCGGCTCCTTGAAGCCAGTCCGAATCTAGTCGAAGATATGCTTCGCTACAAAAATAGATGGATACGACTCGGTGAAATTTTGCATCCATTTGAATATAAGGATCGGTACCCCAAAACGGCAGAAGCGTTTGATATATTGCGCAATAATCGTAAGGTCGAGACGATGGGCAGCAAGGTTGAGCAAGCCTTGGCTTTTAGAAATGTGGAGGAGGCTGTGCAGCTGCTCGAGCAAAGGCCAGGAGAGTTCGCCCGGAGATTGGATCATTTGCTTCGTCTGTCTGAACATGGGGATGCCGTGCTTGGCTCATTTGCACGGATCGCTGCTGATGTATCCACACCTGTGCTGCTGCAGGTAATGAACCACTTTGTAAAACGGGAAGCCTACGGAGAATGGCGGACCTTTTTCCCAAAAGGAGAAGTGGCTAAAGTACAGGCGATTTCGAATACGCTTGAGCGTCTGGAGGAAGCCGTTCAGCAAGAAGCGGCGACCATTTGCCGTGAAGTCCTCTTGGAGCGGTTCGCAGCTTTGCCGCCACTCGGAAAAGTCTATATCGATCCGCGCTTACACGAGCATCTCGTCCCCTTTTTCCCAGCGATCAGCGAGCAAGGCGCTTCGCACGCTGGTTCGCGGCTCCAGAATGGCGATCCCGGAAGGTGGGACCATCCGCTTTTTTACATGGTGGAGGGAAGGGCAAGTAAACGGTGTGCCTACAGGCCGCGTCGATGTCGATTTGTCAGCGGTGCTCTATAGTGCGAAATGGAAGTACCTGGAGCATATTTCCTATACCAATTTGCGCTCGGCGAAGTATCAGGCATATCATAGCGGGGATATCGTGAAAGCTCCCAATGGTGCCTGTGAATTCATCGATTTGGATATTGAATCGATCATTCGGTATGGCGGGCGGTATGTCGTGATGTCGCTGAATTCATTTACCAATCAGCCGTATTGCGAGCTGCCGGAATGCTATGCAGGGTGGATGATCCGCACAGCGCCACAGTCAGGGGAAATTTTTGAACCACAGACCGTTCAGGATAAGGTCGATCTCGCGTCCAATACTACGATCAGTATTCCCGTCATACTCGATTTGGTAGAACGCAAAGTGATCTGGACGGATATCGCCCTGCGTTCGCACCCCCGCTATGTAAACAACGTGGAGGCAAACGGCGGCGGGATGGAATGGATGGGGAAAGCACTTACCACGCTGGTGAAGCCAACGCTCCATGAGCTGTTTTCGCTTCACGTCGCCGCACGAGGCACACTGACAGATCAGGAGGAAAGCGCAGATACCGTGTTCTCGCTAGACAATGGAATCACGCCTTTTGACACCGAGATCATCATGGCAGACTATTTATAGAGTTTGTAGATTTGTAAAAAGAAAGCACAAAAGCCAGCTTCGTCGAGCTGGCTTTTTACTGTTCTACGTCATTAAGCTTTTCCGTTCCTCCACAGCAGGCCCTAAGACCACTTATCTAAAAGCTATGTCGCCCGCGCCCAGATCGCAAGCGATACGGTTTTTCCAGGATTAATAAATCGATGCGGAGCAGTGCTGCTGAATCCAATGCTGTCGCCCTCGTACAGATGGTATTCCCTCTCTGCCAGCAGCACCTTTAATTCTCCCTGCAAAATATAGCCGCATTCTTCGCCGGAGTGAGAGATTTGCTCCTGCTCCAGCGTTTCACCTGGCTCGATTTCGATCAGCAAAAACTCGATTTTTCCTTCTTGCAGGGGAGTGAGCACATGGTATTTTGTCATCGTATTTTTCAATTGAATGATCTTGTGCATGCCTTTGCGGATGAGAGGCTCATGGTCATCCTTTAATCGAAAGAAGTGATTGATTGGAACATCTAAGGCAGAGCATATTTTCCAAAAGGTACCCACCGTGGGGTCTACCAATCCGCGTTCGATTTGTGATAGGAGGCTCATACTCAAACCGGTCTTATCTGCGAGATTTTGCAGCGTCAATTGCTTTTGTTTACGGATTTCTCTTAATTCTGCTCCGTTAAACATGTCGTATCAACCCTCTTTGCGTAAAGACTCGGAAGTGAGGACAGCAGTGATTTCGTGTACGCGTCCTCGGGATGCGAAAAAATATCCGCGACGCTTCCTGTTTCAACGATCCGTCCCTGTTTCATAACGGCCATGCGATCACACATATAACGAATGACAGCCATGTTGTGGGAAATGAATAGATACGTAAGATTACGCTCGCGCTTTAGCTCTTGCAGCAGATTCAGGACATGTGCCTGAACAGAGACGTCGAGTGCAGAGGTCGGTTCGTCCAAAACAACAAAGGTGGGGTCGGTAATCAATGCCCTGGCGATCGCGATGCGCTGGCGCTGTCCACCGCTAAATTCATGCGGGTAGCGATTCAAATGCTCCACTTTAAGACCTACGCGGGTAATCAAGGCATGCAGCTTTTCCGTACTCGCCTTTGCTGCCCGCTCGGCAGGAGGGAGTGCCAGTAATGGCTCCGTAATAATCGCTTGAATCCGCATGCGTGGGTCCAGGGAGGATTGCGGGTCCTGAAAGACGATTTGCATTTCTCCTGGCTGTAAGCGGGAAAATTTGCTTCCTTGCCAAAGCGGACTGCCTTTATATAGAAGAGAGCCGCTTGTGGGGTGCTCCAGACCGGTGATCATTTTTCCCAGCGTGCTTTTCCCCGACCCTGATTCCCCGATCAGCCCAAACGTTTCTCCCTGAGCGATGGAAAAATCGACTTGTGAAACAGCGAGAAAGCTTTGCGCGCCTTTTTTATATTCCTTGCTAACACCTGATACCTCTAGTAATGAATTCATCCGGTTTCTCTCCCCCAGCACGATACTTCATGTGTAGCTGATCCCACCTGTACAAGCTCCAAGGTAGGGTGATCCTCTACACAAATGGGCAAGGAGCGGGAGCAGCGAGAAGCAAAGACGCAGCCGGGCGGTCTGTTCCGCAAATCAGGTGATTCGCCAGGAATGGCCAGAAGCGGTTGATCCGATGTCGCCAAATCGGGCAGGGCACCGATCAATGCCTTAGTATAGGGATGCTGCGGCTGATGCAATACTTCATCTGTCGTTCCTGTCTCTACGACTTCGCCGGCATACATCACTACAACTCGCTGGCAGACCTGTGCGACGACTCCCAAGTCATGTGTGATGAGCATAATGGAAGTGCCGCGCTTCACAGCCAGGTCCTGCATGAGCCCCAGAATCTCACTTTGAATCGTCACGTCCAGCGCGGTCGTAGGCTCATCAGCAATCAACAGATCAGGAGGGGCGGACATAGCGAGGGCGATGACGACCCGCTGCCGCATCCCGCCGCTCAGCTCAAACGGGAATTTTCGGGCAACGAGGTGCGGTTCATTGATCTGCACCTCCGCGAGACTGAGTACAGCTTGCTGGTACGCTTCCTTATATGAAATCTTTCTGTGGCGATGAATCACTTCTGCAAGCTGGTCACCAATGCGCATCGTAGGATGCAAGGCAGTCATCGGCTCCTGAAAAACCATGCCGATCTCTTTGCCACGAAGAGCCTGTAACTCTTTCTTTTCAAGGGAGAAGATGTTTCTTCCTTTATAGTGAATCGAGCCTGATGAAATCGAGGCGTTTTTTTCCAAAAGTCCAAGGATCGTCAGAGCAGTAACGGACTTGCCTGAGCCCGATTCACCAACGATCCCGACGATTTCTCCCTGATTGATGGAGATGGATACATTTTGCAGCGCTTTGATTTTATCCTGCATGGATGAAAATTCAACCGTTAAGTCTTTGATTTCCAGCAACATATGCTTGCCCTCCTTTTAAGAACGGTTCGCTTTTGGATCGAGAATGTCCCGAATTCCATCACCGATCAGATTAAAGCCGCAGGAAGCAAGGAACAGTGCCAGACCAGGAAATGTTGGATACCACCAATAATCGAGAAGGTATTTCCAGCCGATACTGATCATTGCGCCCCATTCCGGGGTCGGAGGCTGTGCACCCAAGCCGAGGAAGCCGAGGGTAGCGACTAACAGAATCGCGTCGCCGATATCCAGTGTGACCTGAATGACGACGGGTGAGAGAGCATTCGGAATGATATGGCGTGCAATAATACGCCAAGGCTTGATCCCAAACGTGACAGCGGCTTTCACGAACAGCTTTTCACGCAAAGATAAGGTTTCGGCGCGGGCTAGCCGCACATAAACTGGAATTTTGATGATCGCAATAGCAAGCATCGCATTTTGCAAATTGGGACCGAGCGTTGCAGCGACTGCCATGGCCAAAACGAGCGAAGGAAAAGCAAGCACGATATCCATGAAGCGCATGATGATTTGATCCAGCTTTCCTCCGAAATATCCGGAAATGCAACCGATAACAGTACCAATGAGTCCTGCCCCAAATACGACCGCTACCCCTACACCAAGTGAGAGACGAGCGCCGTACAGGATGCGGGTGAAAATATCTCTGCCTACTTCATCTGTGCCAAACCAGTGATCGCCGCTTGGAGGAGCAAATCGCTCGGCGATATTGATTTTGGTGGGCTCATAGGGGCTGATGAGGGGTGCAAATACAGACAGCACCAAAATAGTCAAAAGAAGCAACAAACCAAAGAGAGTTAGCGGATTTCTGCGGATTTTGTACCAAAAGGGGTTGACCGCTTTCGTTGCTGTCACTGCTCTTCCATTTTCCGTTTTCGCAGCTATACCAGACACAAGTTGGCCCCCTTTCTATTCCTTGATTTGCGGATCAAGCGCGTAATAAGTGAGATCGACGAGCAAATTGATAATCACGTAGCCGAACGAGATGACAAAGGTAAAGCCCATGATTGCCGGGAAGTCGAGAAAGGCGATCGATTCCACGACGTACTTGCCCATACCAGGCCAGCTGAAAATCGTTTCGGTCACGACAGCTCCGCCCAAAAGCGAGCCAAACGAAAGACCGACAACCGTAATCGTAGGAATCAGGGCATTTCGCAGAGCGTACCGGAATAACAGCACAGGTCCGTGAATTCCGTTCGCGAGAGCTGTACGAATGTACTCCTGACCGAGAACCTCCAGCATACTGGCGCGTACTTGTCTGGTGACGATGGCAAGCTGAGCAAAAGCGAGTGTGCAAGCAGGCAGAATGAGGTGCCACAAGCTGTTTGTAAATGAGGCCCAATTGCCAGTCAAAAGGCTATCCAGCAAATAGAGCCCTGTAATAGAGGGGGGCGGCGTAATCATCAAATCGATACGTCCGCTGGAAGGCAACAGATTGAAGAACTTGTAAAAAATCAAAATGCCGATCAGCCCGCTCCAGAAAACGGGGGTGGATATACCGGCAATCGAGAAGAACCGTCCGGCATGATCCCAGTTTGTATCTTTTTTGACAGCGGAGAGAATACCAATCGGAATCCCGATCACAATCGCAATGATAAAGGCGGTTAAGGCAAGCTCCAGCGTAGCAGGGAAAAATTTGATCAGATCATCGACGACAGGCTGTTGTGTGCGAATGGAATTGCCGAAGTCACCTGCAACAAGTCCCTCCATGTAAGTAAAATATTGGACCCAGACCGGTTGGTCTAGGCCCAATTGACGGCGGACTTCCTGCAGTGTTTCCTCACTGGCTCGCTGCCCCACCATCATTCGTGCCGGATCGCCAGGGATGACGTGCGAGAGGAAAAAAGTAATGAGCGTCACTCCCAAAAGGACCAGGACGAGCATGGCGAGTCGTTTGACGATGATTTGTCTCATGAGGAAAGCACTCCTTCAAGCGGCTTTATTTGGACATTTCGGCCAGGTTGTAAATGCCCTCCAGCATCGGATTGTAAACAAAGCCTTTGACAGACTTGCTTACCGGAAGCAAGAAATCCTTTTGATACAGATACAGGTATGGCGCTTCATCAATCACGATTTTTTGGGCTTCTTGATAAATTTTTTCGCGTTCGGCTTTATCGTTGATAGACGCGGCTTTGCGGACCAGCTCGTCCACCTTGTCATTTTTATAGAAGGCACGGTTGCCAGCGAGACCGAAGTTGTTGGAATCAAACCAGTAGTTCATAAACATGTACGGATCACCGAAGTCAGGGCTCCATACACCCATGGCGAGGTCAAATTCGCCTTTGTCAATCATTTCGCGGGAAGTTGCGTACGCGATTTTCTTCAGGTTCAGCTTGACGCCGATATCAGAGAAAAAGGCTTGCAGGGTCAAGGCTTCGGTTTCCCACCATGCTTTGTTGTCAGAGTACAGCAGGTCGATGCTCAGGTTGGTCGCCCCTGCTTCAGCAAGCAATGCTTTTGCTTTTTCTACATCGCGCTTGTATTGATGGGCGGATTCGTCGTGACCCCACAGACCTTTTGGAATCGGTCCGCGCATTTGGGTAGCGAAGCCTTCCTGTACAGATTCGGTCAGCGCGTCGTAATCGATCGCGTAGTTGAGAGCCTGGCGTACCTTTGGACTTTGCAGGGCTGGGTTGCCTTTAGTGGAGTTGACGTAGATGTAATCCACAAACAGGCTAGGCTGCTGCAAAACTTCCAGGTTTGGCTGATCCTTGATCGCTTTTAGCTGTTCGTTGGGTATACCTTCGGCGATGTCGAGCTCGCCTTGCTCTAGCTGCAGGCGCTGTGCTGTTGAGTCTGGGATGATTTTAAAGAAAATATTTTGAAGTGCGGGTTTGACTGAGGAGTTAGGGTTTGGAGAAAGCTTGATGTACTCGCCTTTTCTCCATTCAGAGAGTTGGTAAGGGCCGCTGCCCATGGTGTTGTTCGCGAGAAAGTTTTGGCCTAGGTCACCGTTTTGCTCTTTTTCCATCACTTTTGGATTGACGATACCGCCATAGTTGGCAGCCAGTGTGGAGAGAAACGGTGGGAAGTTCTGTGAGAGAACGAATGTAACGCTTGTTGGCGAGTCTACCTTCACTTCTTTAATCACGTTGTAGACATCAGCCGGGCCTTTTTTGATTTTGAGTGTACGATCAAAGGTGAATTTGACTGCTTCAGCCGTTACAGGTGTTCCGTCAGCAAAGGTGTTTCCTTCGGTAAGGGTGAACGTCCAGCTGAGGCCGTCCTCGCTTACCTTCCATTCTTTTGCCAAGCCAGGCTTTACTTCTGTGGTGCCGCCATCGTACTCTACGAGACGCTGGTAGGTAGGGTAGGTGATTTTCCAGGCACTGTTGTCAAAGGTGACGGCGGGATCCAGTGTGCCTTGGTCGGCAGTCATCCCTACGAACAGGGTGTCAGCAGGAGTTGTCGATTTTGCCTGTGCGGGCTCTGCCGGTTTGTTCTCCGCCGGCTTTGTTTCGCCTTGGGATTGACTTGCTGGCGTACTGCTACAAGCTGCCGTCACCATGGTGAGGATTAGCAGAAGGGTAGTGAATAAATAAGACCAGCTACGCTTCAATGAATTCGACCCCCAAATATATTATATTTAATTATTTTTTAATATATTGTAAAAATTCTATTTATTCAACCATTATTTTTTCCATGGACAAGATGCCGCCATAAATTGGTCTTTGGTGCGTTTGCTGTCCCCAGCTGCGGGTGCCGTATTCAAAATGCCACCATTCTTTTGCATAGTTGACAAAGCCTGCGCTAGTCATGAGATGGTAAAGCAGACGACGATTGTCGCGGATCACGATTTCATTTTCGGTCGGCTGCGAAAGCTCTTCGTAATGCCTGGTCGCAGCAGCTTCTGTGAAATCGTCGAAGTCCGTACCCATATCCAGCCAGCCATCTGGTCCGGCAATAGTCAGATCTACAGCTCCTCCCGAGAGATGAGGAGACGGCTTGGTAATGTCAGTTGTGGGCAGGGCGACAAACTTGCGCAGCTCTTCGGCGAGTGCAGCGCCCTCTTGCCAGCCCTTCAAGAGCAGTGATTGACGAAATCCTTCATATAGGGATGCCTGTACCTCAAAGGAACGCCACCCGTCCAGTATGACCAACTCATAGCCGCTGGGCAGCTGTTCGGCAGCGGAAGCGAGTCTTCGGGCAGCTTCCTTTCGCAAGTACGCTTCTGGTGTTGTCCCCGCATACCCCAGGCGATAGTAAGCTGGATAAACGGAGATTCTTGCTGATAGGGTAGAGAGCGGGACCATTGCCTCGCCGCATTCTTTTACCGGAAGTGTGCTGGGTAGGACATGATCAGTTAGTTTCGGGATTGGGGGAGATATCAAAAAATTCACCTCCTTTGGATGGCTTTGGCAATATGGTAGCCGAAAAATAGTTTTTAGTAAATTGTAATTTTATTTAATTTTCTGCAATATGATGATTTTCGGATAGAGAGGCGTGTCTTTACACTCCAGTTTTGTTTGTTTCTCAGCTTTTGCTTGAATCCCGACCAGCATTTGCTATTATTAAAACAAGTGCTTGTCATAGAATGAAAAATGAATTGAATACGATACAAACAGGTCCTTGTTACTGCGAAAAAGCTTTTCCCGGTAGCAGGGTTAAAAGGGAAGATTGGTGAAAAACCAACGCGGTCCCGCCACTGTAAGAGAGTAGCTATTCTTCATGGCAACGGCGCCATCCACTGCCCACAAGGGAGCGGGAAGGAGAAGAATAGCGATGATCCTCAAGCCAGGAGACCTGCCTGTTCTTGTTTTTGCACTGCATTCCTTCGGGTTAAAGGAAGAGGTGAGGATCGGTGAAGTATGCTATCCACACGCTTTGTTTTCCTTACACGATAAGAGGAGAACAAGGCGTTTTTTTATTTCGATGAGGGGGTGGCTTTGATGAGTCAGCAAGACAAAAAGCGGGGCTTGCTTTTGGTTTATACAGGTGACGGCAAGGGGAAAACGACAGCAGCTATCGGGCTGGCTGTACGAGCGACCGGCCGTGGAAAAAAAGTATTGATGATTCAGTTCATTAAATCACCAGAACGGACGTATGGAGAAAAGATCATTTTTGATCGGCTCGGGATCGAGATCGTGCAAAAGGGAGTTGGCTTTACTTGGACAAAGACTCCGGAAGAGCATCGGGCAGCTTTGCAGGAAGCGTGGAGCTTTGCGCGTGAAAAGCTGATGGGCGGCGAGTACGACGTAGTCATTTTGGATGAGTTGAACAATGCGCTGGCGATTGATCGTTTTCCAATCGATGATGTGCTGCCACTATCAGACGTACTGGAGACGATCCAGGGTCGTCCGAGTCACATTCACCTCGTAATCACAGGACGCAGTGCCAAACAAGAGATCATGGACATGGCCGATTTGGTTACCGAAATGAAGCCGGTCAAGCATTACTACGATGAGGGGATTCCAGCTGTGCTGGGGGTTGAATTTTAATGGGTATTCTCGAAACCTACGGACACGGCGGCGATTTACTGTCGGCAGCCCAGCGCTTTGGTGTAGCCCCAGGAGATTTCCTCGATTACAGTGCCAATATTAATCCGCTGGGAATGCCAGTTAGCGTGACGGAGACGCTGTTGGCTTCGCTGTCTGCGATCGTCCGTTATCCAGATCCGGGACATCGTTCCTTTCGCGGGGCCCTTGCTTTGCATCTTGGACTGGGTGAGGAGTGGCTTTTGCCCGCGAATGGAGCAGCAGAGGCGATGGCTTTGGCAATATTGGGACTCAAGCCGCAAACTGTCGGTGTTGTGTATCCTTGCTTTTCGGAATATGAGCAACTTTCCAAGCAGTTTGGCGCGCGTGTGATCGGTTGCTATGGAAAAGAGGAAAATGGCTACAAGCCGGACCACGAAGAGCTGCATCGTCTGCTTGAGAAGGCGGATCTGGTGTTTATCGGGTCGCCGAACAATCCGACGGGGATTTTGTATGAGCCGGAGGAGCTTGTGCAAATCGCGCAGTGGTCCACTGAGACAAACACTTGGCTGATTGTAGATGAGGCGTTTCTCGATTTTGTCGCAACGGAGCGGCAATTTACGCTAGCGACACAGTTGGAGCAGTATCCGAGGGTCATCCTGATGCGCTCGATGACGAAAATGTACGCGATTCCAGGCCTGCGCCTCGGCTATGCCATCGCCCATCCAGACGTGATCGAGCAGATGCGTGAGAAGCAGGTGAGCTGGAGCGTCAATTCGTTGGCTTTGCTTGCAGGTGAGCTATGCTTAAAGGAGCATGAGTACGAGGAAAAAACACGCCAGCTGGTTGCCAAAGAGAGAGCGTATCTGTCAGAAGCAATTACGCATGAGCTAGGGTGGAAGGTATGGCCTGGTGAAGCGAACTTTCTTTTGCTTCGTTCACCGAAGCATTTGCCTGCAGAGCAATTGCAAGCGCGGCTCGGCAAAAGAAGAATCCTGATTCGCAGCTGTGCCATGTATCCGGGGTTGACTGAGCATGATGTGCGTATCGCAGTCCGCAGCCGAGAAGAAAACGAAAGACTGATTGCTGCTCTGTGCGAGGTCGCGGCGGAAGGAAGTGGACACGCTTGAGTCTGATTGTAGTAACAGGCGGTGTCCGTTCGGGAAAAAGCCGTTTTGCAGAGGAGCTGGCGCAGGCTTCGGGCAAGCGTGTTCTGTATGTAGCAACAGGTCAGGCTTGGGATGACGAAATGCGTGCCAGAATCGAGCTGCACAAAAAGCGCCGTCCAAGCGACTGGGGCTGTATGGAGGTAGGCGAGCGCCTATCTGAATATGCAGACGCAAGTGCTGATTATGATGTCGTATTGATTGACTGCCTCTCCACGTGGGTCAGCAATCTGTTAATGAATATTGAGGAAGCAAAATGGCGCAGCGAGCAGCACACAGCGGCTCTCTTGCAGGAGGCGGAAGCTTGGCTCAGGCAGGTTCAGGCATCCAGCCAAACGGTGATTGCTGTCACTAGCGAGGTAGGGCTTGGCGGTGTCGCCATGAATCGGCTGGGAAGATGGTTCGCCGATGTGCTCGGGGATGTCAACCAGATGAGTGCTCGTCAAGCGGATGTCGTCTATGCCGTCTTGTCTGGAATACCGTGGAGGATCAAGGGATGAATGCTTTTTTTCACGCCATCTCCTTTTTTACCCGGATTCCGGTTCCATGGCTGCGACCCTCTGAAGCTGCCTGGAAAAAGAGCGTCAACTGGTACCCGGCTGTCGGCGTAGTAATCGGACTTTTGCTATGGGGTGTGCACCAGGCAGGTGTGCACTTGTTTAGTCCGTGGCTCGCTGCCATTTTGACACTGGGTGTCTGGATTTATGTAACAGGTGGCCTTCACCTGGACGGCTGGATGGATTTGGCGGACGGGCTTGGCAGCAGCAGGCCGCGTGAGCAGGTGCTCGCGATCATGAAGGACAGCCGCGTGGGTGCGATGGGCGTCATCGCAGCGATTCTGCTGCTGCTGATCAAAGCGGGGGGTGTAGCAGAGCTGGCACATCCCGGCTGGGGAATGTTTCTGCTTTTTGTCCCGTTTGCCGCCCGTACGCACGTATTGCTATCGATTCGACTGTGGCCTTATCTATCCGCCGACAAAGGGATTGGAAAAGGAATTAGTGAAGGTCTTTCGACTTTTTCGATGATCGTCAGCTATGTTCTTTTGCTCGGGGCTGGCTGGTTTTTGGGCAGTTGGCATGTAGTTGCAGCTATTTTGATGTCCCTTTTATTTGCGCTTCTTTTTTCTCGCTCTGTCGCCAAAAAGCTGGGCGGGCTAAACGGAGATTGCTATGGAGCTGTGATTGAAAGCAGTGAGGCAGTGATGCTCCTGGTACTTGTGGGGAGCTGGTGGACATGAAGTTGATTTGGGTTCGGCATGGAGAGACGGAAATAAATCGACAGAGCCGCTATTTGGGGCACAGTGACGTACCGTTACATGAGCATGGAAAAACGCAGGCATTGGAGCTGGCGTCTCGACTACTGAACATAATCGAGCTTCCCAAAGCATTGTATACAAGTGACTTGCTTCGCTGTGTCCAGACAGCAGAGCCGTTATCGGCAGGATGGCAGCTGACCGCGATGACAGTGCCTGCCTTGCGCGAATTGTCGTTTGGGAAATGGGAGCTTTTGACCTATGACGAGATCATGCAAAGGGATTGCGAACATGCTTCGAGGTGGTACGAAGACCCCTACAGGCAGTGTCCACCGCAGGGCGAGAGCTTGGAGCAGCTGGGCAAGCGAGTGGACCAATGGCTCAACGATTTATTGCAGAGTGCGGAACATTCAGAGGGTGACACCATTGTTATTGTGACGCACGGGGGTGTAGTCCGCTGGATTCAGGCGGCTTGGGTACATCAAGACCCGAGTGCATACTGGAAAATGGATGGATTGAAGCATGGGGAGGCACTGCTTATGAGCTGGGATGGGCAGCGGCTGATTCACGAATCCCTGTAGAAGTGAGAGAGGGACAACATGACTGAAATTTGGATACTCTGTGCTGCCTACCTGATTGACAGGGTAGTGGGCGATCCGCGGAGCTTGCCCCATCCCGTCGTTATTATGGGCTGGTGGATTACGCGGCTGGAGCGTGTCATTCGGGCAGGCGTCAAGCGAGAGTCACATCTGAAAGTAGCGGGCGTACTGTTCCCGCTCCTGATCGTTTCAGGCAGCTACATTACGGTGTGGCTCCTTTTATGGGGTGCCTCATTCGTGCATCCGCTGCTCTCGTGGGCGCTGGCAGCGTGGCTATTGTCCACGACCATTGCGACCAAAGGACTCGCCGATGCGGGTATGGAGATCGCCCGTCATCTGCTCACTGGCGATATGGTGGCGGCAAGACACTCGCTATCCATGGTCGTGGGCAGGGATACCGAGCAGCTGGATGAACCGCAAATTTGCCGTGGAGCTGTAGAAACTGTAGCGGAAAATATTGTGGATGCGATTGTCTCCCCATTATTTTTTGCCGCGATCGGTGGTGCTCCATTGGCGATGGCTTACCGAGCCGCGAATACGCTGGATTCGATGGTCGGCTATAAAAATGAAAAATATAAAAATCTCGGCTGGGCATCTGCCCGCTTTGATGATGTATTGAACTACATACCAGCACGACTGACAGCAGGTTTATTGATTGTTGCAAGCTTGTTGATGCGGCTGGACTGGAAGCAGAGCTGGGCGATGATGAGACGCGATGCCCATCTTCACCCCAGTCCCAACAGTGGCTTGCCTGAAGCGGGTGTAGCAGGTGCTTTGGGCGTCCAGCTAGGTGGGCTGAATTACTACCAGGGAGTGCCGTCGAATCGGGCGAAGCTGGGCGATGCGCACAGACCACTTGGAGCGCAGGATATCAAGTCGACGGTTCATATGATGTATTTCGTTTCGTTGCTTTGTCTGGTTGTATGTATAGCCATTACAGCAGTGTTAGATAGCGTGTGAGCAAAAGGGGGAGGACCTTATGAGCGGCAAATTGTTTGTGATCGGATTTGGCCCGGGGAGCTTTGAGCATATCACCAAACGGGCTCGGGAAGCGATTCAGGAAAGTGATGTAATCATTGGCTACTCGACGTATGTGGACTTGATCCGCGGGCTGTTGACAGATCAGGAAATTGTAAGTACAGGGATGACCGAAGAAGTGACGCGTGCGCGCGAAGCGGTGCGTCAAGCAGAAGAAGAAGGCAAAAAGGTAGCCGTTATCTCCAGTGGAGATGCAGGTGTGTACGGGATGGCAGGTCTGGTCTATGAGGTGCTCGTAGAAAAGGGCTGGACTGAGGCGACAGGCGTACCGATTGAAATCGTGCCGGGGATATCCGCGATCAACTCCTGTGGTGCGATTCTCGGGGCACCGATCATGCACGATGCCTGCACGATCAGTCTGAGTGACCACTTGACTCCGTGGGAGCTGATTGAGCGGCGGATTGACGCAGCAGGGATGGCTGATTTTGTGATCGCCCTGTACAACCCGCGCAGTGGACGACGGACACGCCAGATCGTGGAAGCGCAGCGAATCCTGCTTCAGTATCGTTCGCCAGATACTCCAGTCGGTATCGTCAAAAGTGCGTATCGGGAGCGTGAGCACGTCGTTATTACCACACTCGCCCAAATGCTGGAGCATGATATCGGCATGCTGACGACCGTAATCATCGGGAATACGTCCACGTTTGTATACGATGGCAAAATGATTACCCCGCGCGGATATCAGCGCAAATATACGCTATCAGCAGATGAGCAGCCACTGAAGCCGCATCAGCGCTTGCGGGTGGAGAATGAACCTTGGTCACTGGAAGCAGCAAATGATACGCTCGCGTCCACACCAGCTACTCCTGCTACCCCTGCAAAGGATAGACCCGTGATGGTCGATGCAGAACCAGTAAAAGTGGTACCGACAAGCACAGCGACAGGAACAGCTGTTTTGGAAGCGCCACCGGCTGTAAACGAGGAATCAGCGGTTCCAAAAGCACAGCCAGCCCCATTTGACTGGGCGATGCAAGCACTCACGGCGATCAACGCAGCCAAAGGAATTGCTACAGAGCCAGCTGCGAAAACAGCAAGTCGTCCTGTGTCCTCGTTTCAACCGGAAATGATTTTTGAAGTTGCAATAAGTCCTGGTGTGGCAAACAAAAAGATCACGCCGCAGCAGATGATGGCAATCGCAGAAGTGGCAGGTGAAAGAGGAGAGATCGAATACACCCCTCATCACCAGATGATTTTGCGTGTTCCTACGTCCAACCCCGAGAGTGTGACCGGAAGACTGCGCGAGCTGGGACTTATTTTAAGTCCGATCGGGGATGTTTTGCAGGTGAAGGCGTGCGACTTCTGCGACGGGGAGAAAAAAGACAGTATCCCGTATGCGGAGGAGCTGGCACAAAAGCTGGGCGGCAAGGAAATGCCGAAGGAAGTGAAAATCGGCTTTAACGGATGCGGGATGGCATGCTACAGAGCCGTACAAGAGGATATCGGGATCGTGTTCCGCAAAGGCAAGTTTGACCTGTTCCTCGGTGCCAAAACGGTAGGGCGCAATGCTCACTCAGGTCTTCAAGTAGCCGAAGGAATTTCAAAAGAAGAAATCGTGCCTCTCGTCGAGCGAATCGTTGCAAGGTTCAAAAAAGAGGCATTTCCAAATGAGCGATTCCACAAGTTTTTCCAACGCGTGGGTGTAATCGAAGGCTACAAATGGCGCGAGCCTGCCAAAGAAGAAATCGAGAACGCGGCTTGCGGAGACTAGGTTCAATCCAGCAATTCATAACTGATAAGAAGATGAGGAGGAACTACCATGGACGCAGTATTATTCGTAGGTCACGGGAGCAAGGACCCAGAGGGCAATGAAGAGATTCGCCAGTTTGTAAACTCGCTCGCACCTGAGCTGGATGTTCCGATTATCGAAACATGCTTTTTGGAATTCGCACGTCCTGACATGCTGTCGGGCCTCCATACATGTGTAGCGCGTGGAGCGACACGCGTAGCTGTTATTCCGATCATCCTGTTCTCTGCAGGTCATGCCAAAATTCACATCCCGGCGGCGATTGACGAGGCCAAGGAGCTTCACCCGCATGTGCAGTTCATCTATGGACGCCCGATTGGCATTCATGATGAAGTGATCAACATTTTGACGACGCGTATGGAGGAAGCGGGCTTTGCTTCCGGTGAGGAGCATGAGGATCTGGCTGTGCTCGTGATCGGACGCGGAAGCAGTGACGCAGACGCCAACAGCGATATTTACAAAATGTCCCGACTGTTCTGGGAGCGCTACAAGGCAAAATGGGTCGAGACGGCATTCATGGGTGTGACCTATCCGCTCTATGATGAGGGAGTCGAGCGCTGCCTAAAACTGGGGGCAAAACGCATCGTGCTGCTGCCGTATTTCCTGTTTACGGGCGTATTGATCAAACGAATGAGCGATCAGCTCGAAAAATTCCGTGAGCAATACCCAGATGCACAGTTTGAGATGGCTGAGTATTTCGGGTTCCATCCGTTACTAAAAGAAGTGCTCAAGGATCGTGTCGAGGAAGCTCTGCATGGCGAAGTGAAGCTCAACTGCGACACCTGTCAGTACAGACTGGCGGCGATGGAGCATATCGACCATCACCATCACCACGACGATGAGGATGGGCATGGACATCACCACCACAATCATCATGGGCACCACCATCACCACGATCATGATCACGACCATGATCACGACCACGACCATGACCACGACCACAAGCACGACCACAAGCATGACCACGTAACCAAGTAGGAGGGACGTTAGGATGATTCTGGTACTGGCTGGGACGAGCGATGCACGCGAGTTGGCCCTTTTGATCAAAGGCAGCGGATACGATCTGTTGACAACGGTCGTGACTGACAATGCTGCCAAAAGCATGGAGGAGGCAGGCGTTCCTGTTCAGGTAGGACGCTTGACTGCCGACGATATCCAGCAATTGATTGTCGAGAAAAGCGTGCAATGCGTGGTAGATGCCAGCCATCCCTTCGCTGAGGAAGCCTCCAAAAACGCGATGGCAGGTGCCAAGGGTGCTGGCGTCCCATACATTCGCTATGAACGGGAAAGCTTGTCTTCACCCGGCAGTGAAAAGCTGATTGTCGTCGAGGATTATG
This sequence comes from Brevibacillus sp. SIMBA_040, assembly GCF_046535075.1. Lineage (NCBI taxonomy): Bacteria > Bacillati > Bacillota > Bacilli > Caryophanales > Paenibacillaceae > Brevibacillus > Brevibacillus sp. SIMBA_040. Next base: position 11,553 of record NZ_JAWRXI010000019.1, on the reverse strand, counting down.
CGCAGGCAGCTGAGCTTGCCGCTGACAAACGGGGCGTCATTATGCTGACGACTGGCAGCAAGACTTTGAAAACCTTTACGGATCGCCTGCTGAGCCTGCCTGAAACGACACTGGTAGCGCGGATGCTGCCACGACTAGATAATATGGAAAAATGCGAGGAGCTAGGCCTGGAGCAGAAAAACATCGTTGCAATGCAGGGGCCTTTCTCCAAGGAATTAAACAAAGCGCTCTACGATCATTATGGGGTGACACTTATGATCACCAAAGAGAGTGGAAAAGTAGGCGCTTTTGATGAAAAAGTAGAAGCGGCACTGGAAATGGGCATCGAAACAATCGTTATCGGCCGTCCGAAGATCGATTACGGAACCAAGTACTCCGATTACGAAAGTGTACTGAACCAACTAAAAGAAGCCGTTAAATAAATCAGAGGAATCAGGTACGTAAAAACGACTGGAGGAACTAAACCATGGATTTCAAAACGGATTTCAAACCAATGACTGTACAACCACAAGAGATCGAGGAAATGAGCTTTCAAATCATTACAGATGAGCTAGGCGAGCATCCTTTTACAGAAGAACAATATCCGGTTGTTCAGCGCGTGATCCACGCTTCGGCTGACTTCGATTTGGGACGCAGCCTCGTTTTCCACCCGGATGCGGTGAAATCAGGGATTGAAGCGATTCGCAGCGGGAAAATCGTCGTAGCGGACGTGCAAATGGTACAAGTCGGAATCAGCAAAAACCGAATCGAAAAGTTCGGCGGAGAGGTAAAAGTATACATCTCTGACCGCGATGTAATGGAGGAAGCAAAACGTCTGAATACGACGCGCGCGATCATTTCGATGCGCAAAGCGATCAAGGAAGCAGACGGCGGTATCTTTTGCATCGGGAATGCGCCTACTGCCCTCCTGGAGCTGATTCGCATGGTAAAAGAAGGCGAAGCGAAGCCAGGTCTGGTTATCGGGATGCCTGTTGGTTTCGTATCCGCTGCAGAATCCAAGGAAGAGCTGGCGAAGCTGGACATTCCATTCATCACAAACATCGGGCGCAAAGGCGGAAGCCCGGTAACTGTAGCGGCACTGAATGCGATTTCCATCATGGCGGAGAAGTTGGGATAACGATATGGCGGCCAAAGCAGCAACGGACGAAAAAGAGGCAAAACCCCTCCGCCATGGTTATACGACGGGATCATGTGCAACGGCGACGACCAAGGCTGCTTTGATAGCGCTGATTACACAGGAGCAGCAAAGTGAAGCCACAATTCGTTTGCCGATTGGCGAGTACGTCACCTTCCAGATGGAAAACTGCGAATTCACGCCAGAAAAGGCTACAACGGGGACGATCAAGGATGGTGGAGACGACCCGGATGCGACGCACGGTGCTTTGATTTTGAGCACGGTGGAATGGTCGGACGAGCCTGGAATCATACTCGATGGTGGAATCGGCGTAGGACGGGTGACCAAACCAGGGTTGCCCGTTTCCATCGGGGAGGCGGCAATTAATCCTGTCCCGCGCAAGATGATACGTGAAACCGCTCAGGCAGTTCTCGATGAGTATGAAATCGAGCGCGGAATCAAAATCGTTATTTCTGTACCGTCGGGCGAGGAAATAGCCAAAAAAACATTAAATGGACGACTCGGCATACTCGGAGGCATCTCCATTTTGGGGACGCGCGGAATCGTGGTGCCGTTTTCCACTTCTGCTTACAAAGCGAGCGTGGCGCAAGCAGTAAATGTCGCCAAGGAAGCAGGTTGTGATCATATTGTGCTTTCGACGGGCGGCAAGAGCGAATCGTTCGGGATTGCGACCTACCCGGAGCTGACTGAAGAAGCTTTTGTGGAGATGGGTGATTTCGTCGGTTTTTCGCTTACACAATGCAAACGAAAGCAGATGAAAAAGGTCACACTGGTCGGGATGATGGGCAAATTCTCCAAGGTGGCGCAGGGCGTGATGATGGTTCACTCCAAAAGTGCGCCTGTTGACTTCGGATTCCTCGCCCAGATGGCGAGAGATGCTGGAGCGCCGCAGGAGACCATCGATGAGATACTGGGAGCCAATACAGCCTCGCAGGTAGGCGATCTGATGGCGGATACCCCAGCCTTTTTTGAGATCATGTGCGCCAATTGCTGTCGTGCGGCACTGAGAGAGGTTGGCGGCGGCATCGCGGTCGAAACCATCATCATTACAATGAAAGGGTCCCTGTTGGGAAGGGTGACGATCGATGACACAGACAATGAAAGTGATCGGGATCGGGGATGACGGACAAGCGAGTCTGCTGCCGTTGTACCGGACATGGATAGAAGAGTGTGAACTGTTGGTCGGAGGAGAGCGGCACCTCGCCTTTTTCCCGGAGCATACAGGTGAAAAACGTGTGCTAAAGGGAGGGCTCACAGCAATGGTAGAGGAGCTGCGTACGGAGACGCGCAAGACGGTCATCCTGGCTTCTGGTGATCCTCTCTTTTACGGGATCGGCAGCCTTTTGGCCAAGAAGCTGAACGTAGAGATCTATCCGCACCTTAGCTCCATCCAGCTCACTTTTGCCAAAATGGGCGAAGCATGGCAGGATGCTACACTCGCAAGTGTACATGGACGCAGCATCAAAGGTCTGGCACAGCGAATCGACGGCAAAGACAAAATCGCGCTGCTGACTGATCTGGAAAACTCGCCGTCTGCGATTGCCCGTTACCTGCTTTCTTTTCAGATGACCGAATACGACGCGTTCGTAGCTGAAAATCTGGGGAGTGCAGAGGAGAAAACAGGCTGGTATTCGCTTGAGGAAATGGCGGACAGCATATTTTCTGATCTGAACGTCGTGATCTTGAAAAAGCGTCGTCCAAGCCCGGTATGGCCATTCGGAATTGCGGACGAGGAGTTTTCCCAGCGCAAGCCAGACAAGGGCCTGATTACGAAAAAAGAAGTGCGCATCCTCAGCATCGCTCAGCTGCAATTGCACGCCAAAAGCACCGTGTGGGACATCGGCACCTGCACAGGCTCAGTCGCGATCGAAGCAGCGCGTATTGCACGGGAAGGCGCAGTATACGGCGTCGAGAAAAACGCAGATGATCTGGAAAACTGCCGTCAGAACATGGCAAAGTTCCGTACTGATTTGACCGTAGTAAATGCGCGCGCACCAAAGGGCTTGGACGAATTTCCGGACCCGGATGCCGTCTTTATCGGTGGCAGTGGCGGAGAGCTGCGTGAGCTGTTGAATATTTGCTGCACGAGACTTCGTCCTGGCGGAAGAATCGTCGTCAATGCAGCTACGATCGAGACGTTGTATGAAGCGACACAAGCCTTTGCAGCAGAAGGCTTCGAGACATCGGTGACACTGGCGCAGCTATCGCGCAGCAAGCCGATTTTATCTTTGACGAGGTTTGAGGCACTCAACCCGATCTATATCATCACCGCCTGGGCCAAGCAGGAGGAAGAACAAGGAGGAGACAGCAAGTGAGCAAGATCGGAACACTGTACGGACTAGGAGTAGGTCCTGGCGATCCTGAATTGATTACCGTCAAGGCATTTCGCCTGTTGCAGCAATCGCCTGTCATCGCGTACCCGAAAAAACGGATGGGTAGCAAAAGCTACGCGCACCAAATCGCGGAGCTGTATGTTCAGCCAGGTGACAAGGAAATGCTTGGACTGGTATTTCCGATGACGCGTGACAAAGAAATTTTGGAACGCGAATGGAATAAAACCGTCGAGATCGTCTGGGAGCGTCTATCTGAGGGCAAGGATGTCGCTTTTGTAACCGAGGGCGACCCGATGTTTTACAGCACGTTCATCCACATGATGCGTGTTATGCATGAAGAGCATCCAGAGGTACCTGTTGTGACGGTCCCTGGTGTTTCCTCCTTCCTGGGAGCGGCATCCCGCTTCAATCTTCCACTTGCAGACGGGGATGAACAGATCGGAATCATTCCGGCCACAGAAGACAAGGAAGCGATGCGCAAAGCGATTGAGAATCACGATACAATCGTTTTCCTCAAGGTAGCAAAGGTTCTGCCGATGATCATCGGATTGCTGAAAGAAATGGGTCTGGCAGAAAAAGCGGCTGTGGCAACCAAGGTTACGTCCGCAGAGGAAATGGTTTGGACGGACATGCGGGAGCTGGAGCGCGCAGAGCTTAGCTATCTTACACTGATGGTGGTGAAAAAATAATGAAACTGTACATAGTAGGAGCAGGTCCTGGAGACCCGGATTTGATTACCGTAAAAGGCTTGAAGCTTTTGCAAAAGGCGGACGTGATTTTGTATACCGATTCACTCGTAAATGAAGAGCTAGTGGCGCTCTGCAATCCTGACGCGGAGGTACTGCACAGCTCCGGTATGGCACTAGAAGAAATGGTAGAGCTGATGGTAGACAGAATCAGCAGCGGTAAGACCGTTGTTCGCTTGCATACCGGTGATCCGTCTGTTTACGGAGCGATCATGGAGCAAATCGCACTGCTCAAAGCAGAAGGCATCGAGGTTGAGATCGTGCCAGGTGTCAGCTCCGTGTTTGCAGCAGCAGCGGCAGTCGGCGCTGAGCTGACAATTCCAGAGCTGACGCAGACACTGATCCTTACTCGTGCTGAAGGACGCACACCAGTGCCAGAGCGGGAAAAGCTGCGTGCGCTGGCTGAGCATCATTGCACACTCGCTTTGTACCTCAGTGCGACCTTGACCAAAAAGGTTGTGCGCGAGCTGGTCGAAGCAGGCTGGAGCGAGGATACGCCAGTAGCTGTTGTGCAAAGAGCGAGCTGGCCGGATCAATTGATCGTCCGTACGACGCTGAAAAATTTGGACGAAGACATGGGCAAAAACGGCATCCGCAAGCACGCGATGATTTTGGCAGGCTGGGCGCTCGACCCGGATATTCACGAAAAGAGCGAGCAGTACCGTTCCAAGCTGTATGACAAAACCTTCACACACGGCTACAGAAAAGGTGTGAAAGAGGTATGATCATCGAGCTGAAAGAAGGCGAAATCCCTGCGATTCAGCAAACGGGAGATTATGCCATCGTCGCGATTACAAAGCACGGCGTAGAAATGGCTCGCGATCTGAATCAAAAGTTTCCGGGGACGGATCTGTACTACATGAGCAAGTTTGCTCGTGGCGACGAGGAAGCGCGAGGCATTCAGCTTTTTTCCAACAGTGTGCGGATGCTGTTTCCTGCCCTTTGGCCAGCGTACAAGGGGCTCATTATCATTATTTCTCTCGGGGCGGTTGTGCGGATGATCGCTCCGTTGCTCGAGGATAAAAAGAAAGATCCGGGAGTTGTCGTTGTTGATGATCGCGGAGAGAATGTCATCAGTGTACTCTCCGGCCATTTGGGCGGGGCGAACGAGCTGACTCATGAAGTGGCAGCTGTCATGGGCGCACGTGCGATCATTACGACGGCATCCGATGTGCAAAAAACAATCCCTGTCGATCTGTTCGGACGCCGCTTTGGCTGGGAATGGGATTCCGATGAAAAGCTGACCCCTGTGAGTGCTTCCGTTGTAAATGAAGAGCAAGTAGCCGTCGTGAACGAATCAGGCGAACGTGATTGGTGGATGCATGATACACCGATGCCGCCGTCGATCAAGGAGTACCCGTCTATCGCGGCAGCGCAGGCTGCTTCGCCAAAGGCAGCTCTCGTCGTTTCCCATCGGTTGCTTACTCCTGAGGAACAGACGATTTTGGACAACGGCGTCCTGTATCGCCCGAAGGTTATCGTGCTCGGCATGGGCTGCAATCGCGGAACATCCGCAGACGAAATCGAGGCTGTTATCAAGGAAACACTGGATGAGCTGCAATTCTCGATCAAAAGCGTCAAGGCACTTGCAACGATCGAGCTGAAAAAAAACGAAGAGGGCCTGATTGCCGTTTGTGAAAAGTACGGCTGGCCGTTTGTGTACTATTCTCCTGAGCAATTGAATCAGGTGGAAATCAGCGACCCGTCAGACACGGTATTTAAATTTACGGGAGCGTACGGAGTAAGTGAGCCGGCAGCCAAGCTGTATGCGGGAGTAAGCGAGCTGGTTCTGACCAAGAAAAAATCGGGCAATGCCACGATTTCTGTGGGGCTGATGCCTTATCACGAGGAGGGACGCTCATGACTGACAGTCGCCGTATCGTTATCGCCGGAACAGGCAGTGGAGCAGGCAAAACGACTGTCACCATTGGTCTGATGGCTGCTTTGAAGCGAAAAGGTCATACCGTACAAGGATTCAAATGCGGTCCAGACTACATCGACCCTACGTACCATACGGCAGTGACGGGCAGAGCATCCCGCAATCTGGACAGCTTTATGCTTTCTCACGACATCGTACGGGAAATATTCGTTCGTGGCAGTGCCGGAGCGGACATTTCTATCATCGAGGGTGTCATGGGCATGTACGATGGCAAGGAAGCGACCAGCGACAAAGGAAGCACTGCCGAAATCAGCATTTTGACAGAGTCTCCTGTATTGCTCGTAGTCAATTGCCAAAGCATGGCGCGTAGTGCAGCAGCGATTGTCAAAGGCTTTCAGCTGCTCAATCCGCAAGCGAGAATCGTGGGAGTCATCGCGAACAAGCTCGGCAGCGACGGACATTTTAAAATCATCAAGGCAGCCATCGAGCAGGAGTGCGGGATACCTGTCGTAGGCTATCTGAAGCGGGAAAATGAACTCGAAATTCCCGAGCGCCATCTCGGTCTGGTCCCATCCGTCGAGCGTGGCGAGCTGACACCGCTTTTTGACAAACTAGCTGATTTGATTGCGGAGAGCGTAGACGTAGAGCTGATCTGGGAGCTTGCCAAAGCAAAGCCACTGCAAGCCGAGCCGAAGCTGTTTGCTCCAAAAGAAGCCACTGCTGCCGTAACGATTGCGGTAGCCAAAGACCCTGCGTTCCATTTTTACTATCCGGAAAATCTGGAGCTGCTGGAGGCTTACGGTGCCAAGCTGGCCTTTTTCTCGCCGCTTGCTGGGGAAGGCGTGCCTGCTCATGCAGACGGACTGTACATCGGGGGCGGATTTCCTGAGGAGTTTGCTGCCCAGCTTTCGCAAAGCGAAGAGGTCCTGAATTCGGTGCGCACAGCCATCGAGAAAGGTCTACCGACGCTTGCCGAGTGTGGCGGGTATATGTTCTTGACGGAAGCGATTGTGACGACAGACGGGGAGCGTTATCCGATGGTCGGCCTGATTCCAGGTCAAGTCACGATGCAAAAGAAGCTGGCAGCACTTGGCTATCGCGAGGTACGTGGAAAAGAGGGCAACTTCCTGATCGGTACAGAAGAACAGGCAAAAGGTCATGAGTTCCACTATTCCACCTATTCGACAGAAGCAGAGCTGCCTCACGCCTACGAGACGAAAGGACTGCGGGGAACCAAGCCGGAAGGGTACGCCGAAGGGAATTTGGTCGCAGGCTATACACACCTGCATTTTGGCTCGAATCCAGAGCTGGTAAAAAGGTGGCTGAATCGCTGCGTGGAGGTGGGGGCGCGTGCATAAAAGCCTCCCGCTGATGATTCAGGGCACGAGCTCGGATGCAGGAAAAAGTGCAATCGCGACAGCCCTGTGCCGCATTTTTGCCCAGGATGGCTACAAGACGGCTCCGTTCAAATCGCAAAACATGGCCTTGAACTCATACGTGACCTTGGACGGAAAAGAAATCGGGCGAGCACAGGGTGTTCAGGCTGAAGCAGCGGGGGTTCTTGCCACGACAGACATGAATCCGATTCTGATCAAGCCGACCCGCGACTCCGAATCGCAAATTGTGGTGAACGGCGAGCCATACAAAAATATGAAAGCCTTTGCTTACCGTCAGGAATTTTTTGACGAGGGGCTTCGCATTATCGAGGAATCGTACCAAAGACTGTCTGCCTCCTATGAGCGGATCGTGATTGAAGGAGCTGGCAGTCCGGCTGAAATCAATCTGAACGACCGTGAGCTGGTCAACATGCGCGTCGCCCGCTTGACCAATGCTCCCGTCATTTTGGTAGCGGACATTGAGCGTGGCGGCGTTTTTGCCAGTCTCGTCGGAACATTGCAGCTGCTGGAGCCAGCTGATCGTGATCGAGTCATCGGGGTGATCATCAACCGTTTCCGCGGAGATGTGACACTTTTGCAGCCAGGTCTGGACTGGTTTGAGGAGTATACAGGCAAGCCTGTGCTTGGCGTGGTACCGTTTATTCCCGATTTGTGGATCGACGCGGAGGATTCTCTGATCCTGCACAAATATCAGGGACAGCGAGAGACACCGCGAGAGATTGATATCGCTGTGCTGCGCTACCCGCGCATTTCCAACTTTACGGATGTCGACCCGTTTTTTGTGGAGCCAGATTGTCGGATGCGCTTTGTGACGAGGGCAGAAGAGCTCGGGGAGCCTGATCTGATCGTGCTGCCAGGAAGTAAAAATACGCTGGAGGACCTGCAATTTTTACGCGATACCGGACTCGCAGCGATGGTCCAGAAGCTCCATCAAAGCGGCAGAAGCTATGTTGTCGGCTTGTGTGGCGGGTATCAGATGCTGGGTGAGTCCATCCACGATCCAGAGGGCGTAGAGTCTCCGATAAAGCAGCTCGATGGTCTGGGATTGATCCCGATGATCACGACGATGGAGAAAAAGAAAACAACCGTCTTGTCCCGGGGTGAAGCTGTTTTTGCAGGCGAGAGCGTAACGGTCGAAGGCTACGAGATTCACATGGGACAATCCGTTTATAAAACAAATGATGCTCCGTTTATTCAAATGGAGGAGCGAACAGAAGGGTATTGTCAGGAAGAGAGTCAACTGATCGGAACCTACTTCCACGGCTTGTTTCATAATGATCGGCTCCGGACCCTTTTGCTGAATACAATCAGGGAGAAGAAGGGACTTGCGCCAATCGAGGATCGACCATCCTTCGTTGCCCTTCGGGAGCAAGGCTACGACCTTTTGGCTGATACCGTTCGGAGCCACGTGAGATTGGATGTTATCGAAGAGCAGATGAGGGCTTATCAGGAAAAAGAGGTGCGTATATGATGGCTAGCATGGAAAAACAACATAGAACGATAGAACCAGTGGACCACGAGGCCAAAGAGCAGGCAAGATTGCATGTGGATCAATTGACCAAGCCGCTTGGCAGCTTGGGACGCTTGGAGGAGCTGGCAATCGAGCTGGCTGGCATGACGGGGCAGGCGTTTCCCGTAGTGACGCCACCTGGGATTCTTGTCTTTGCAGCTGACCACGGTGTTGCGGTGGAGGGCGTATCTGCCTATCCGCAGGAGGTCACAGCGCAAATGGTCCTGAACATGGTTCATGGCGGTGCTGGCATCAACGTTTTTGCCCGCCAGATTGGTGCACTCCAAAAGATTGTGGACGTAGGAGTGCTTGCTCCTGTAGAAGCACATGGTGTATACAGCAAACGAATTCGTGCAGCCTCAGGCAATTTTCTACGGGAAGCTGCGATGTCAGCAGAAGAAGCCGAGCGCTCTCTGGCAGTCGGAATCGAAATGGCGGAGGCCATCATCAGCGAAGGCGCAAAGGTATTGATTGTCGGTGAGGTAGGCATTGGCAACACGACAGCATCGAGCGCCGTTTTGGCTGCTTTGACGGGTGCAGACCCACAGGAGATTGTCGGACGTGGGACTGGACTCGACGACGCTGGCTGGCAGCGCAAAAAGGCGGTTGTCAGAGAAGCACTCGCTCTGCACAAGCCTGATGCCGACAGACCGCTTGACGTTTTGGCAAAGGTCGGAGGGCTGGAAATCGGAGCGATGGCAGGTGCTATTCTGGGTGCTGCATCCAGACGTGTTCCCGTCTTGCTGGATGGCTTTATCGCGACGGTAGCGGCTCTTTTGGCTGTGAAAATCGATGCAGGTGTCTCCGATTACTTGATCGCTGGGCATCGCTCGCAGGAGCCAGGTCATGCCTTTGTACTCCAGGCACTTGGCAAAAAGCCGCTGCTTGATCTGCATCTGCGTTTGGGCGAGGGAAGCGGAGCAGCGGTGGCTTTCCCGATTGTCGAAGCAGCCACCCGGATGATCAAAGAGATGGCGACATTTACATCCGCAGGAGTAAGTGACCGATGAGAGAAGTAGGAAAAGTATTTCTCGTTGGTGCTGGCCCTGGTGATCCCAAGCTGATTACGGTAAAAGGAATGGAATGCTTGCAGCAGGCAGATGTCGTCGTTTATGATCGGCTTGCGAACCCGGCTTTGCTGGAGTACGCTCCCAAAACGGCTGAGCGCATCTACTGCGGCAAGCTGCCTGATCATCATACGATGAGACAGGAATCCATCAATGAGCTGTTGGCAGAAAAAGCGCTGGAAGGAAACATCGTCGTACGGTTAAAAGGTGGCGATCCGTGCGTATTCGGACGCGCAGGGGAAGAGGCAGAGCATCTAGCAGAGCGAGGAATCTCCTTTGAGCTTGTGCCAGGGGTAACAGCAGGTATCGCGGCTTCTGCCTATGCCGGAATTCCGGTGACACACCGTGATCACGGCTCATCCTTTGCAGTCGTTACCGGACATTTGCGTGAGGATAAGCCGGAGCTTGCGGTTGATAAGTGGCGCGCGCTTGCGGGTGGAATTGATACAGTTGCATTTTACATGGGTGTTGCAAATCTTCCGATCATTCGCACACAGCTTATGCTTCATGGGCGTGATCCGCAGACTCCTGTAGCGGTGATCGCATGGGGAACGCTCCCGAATCAAACAACCGTAACGGGCACGTTAGCAGATATTGAGGAGCGGGTTGCTGAGAATCCGCATATTTCCAACCCTGCGATTATTTTGGTCGGTGACGTCGTAAAAATGCGCGATAAAATAAACTGGTTCGAAGCAACGCTCGGTGCAGAGTCAATCGCGAACAGCTAGCTTGTAGACCAGCCTGTCTGAAAAGGAGGGACCCACGATGCCATACTATCCAATGATGGTTCAGCTGCGACAAAAGCGTTGTCTGGTTGTTGGCGGCGGTCAGATCGCCGAGCGAAAAATCGGCAGTCTTCTGGCTGCTGGTGCCGATGACGTGACAGTGGTCAGTCCCTCTGTTACGGATACGATTTTGACGTGGTGCCATAGCGGTAAAACGGTGGTTCATCTCCGTTCTTTTGAACCTGCGGACGTACAGGATGCTGTTATCGTCATCGCAGCGACGAATGACTCAGCAGTTAATCTCGCTGTTCACGACGCCTGCCTGCCACATCAGTGGATCAATATCGTAGATCGGCCCGATTTGTGCAGCTTCACGGTTCCCTCTGTTGTAGAGCGCGGAGATTTGCAAATCGCCATCTCTACCGGAGGTCACAATCCAGGCTTGTCCAAAAAGCTGCGTCGACAGCTGGAGCAATGGATTGGTCCCGAGTACGAAGCGTACACGCGTTTTCTAGGAGAGATGAGGAGACAAGTACTTGCCCTGGATCTGAACGAGACAGACAAACGATCCATCCTGTCCGAACTCCTGTCCGAACGCTTTTTACACTGGACAAAAACAGGTGAAACCGAGTGCAGAGACCAAGAGGCGGCAGCACTTCTGAATAAAAAGAGGCCTCGCGTATATAAAATGTACCCTATAGAGTAGACACGTTAAAAAAGTCTACCTATAGGGTACTTTTTTGTATACTTGAGAAAAACAG
>NZ_JAWRXI010000263.1:0-260 GCF_046535075.1 Brevibacillus sp. SIMBA_040 | reverse complement strand
ATGGCGATCACCGCACGCGGCGCGTGGGAATCGGTGAAGCGGCACTTCCGCGAGATGGGTGTCGATACGCAGACGACCGACTTCACCGTGGTCGGCGTCGGCGACATGTCGGGCGACGTGTTCGGCAACGGGATGCTGCTGTCGCCGCATATCCGGCTCGTCGCGGCCTTCGATCACCGGCACGTGTTCCTCGATCCGAACCCCGACCCGACGACGAGCTTCGCGGAGCGCGAGCGGATGTTCGCGCTCGAACGCTCGAG
>NZ_JAWRXI010000262.1:0-260 GCF_046535075.1 Brevibacillus sp. SIMBA_040 | reverse complement strand
AAGGCATACCTGTTTTATGTAAAAGGAATAATGAAACTTAAATAGATGGTTTAATGTGTTTGATTATCAATTAATTGAGTTTTAATTATTAATATTTTAAATCTCAATAAAGTGATTTGTTTTGATTAAAATGGATATTATTGTTCGGGATTATTTTTATTAATAAATTTAATAAACAGCGAGGGAGAGATCCCCGTAAAGGTTTTAAAGACCGCCGCAAACTTACTGTGGGTTGAAAAACCGCATTCCTCTGCAAGAAC
>NZ_JAWRXI010000261.1:0-260 GCF_046535075.1 Brevibacillus sp. SIMBA_040 | reverse complement strand
AGTTTCAGTAAAGAACTATCTCTTGATTCAGAAAGATATAATAAAGAAAACGTTCCTATTATCAGCAAGGAAGAAGATTTGGCCTATGTGATCTATACCTCTGGAACTACAGGTCATCCTAAAGGAGTTATGATAGAGAATAGGAATGCTGTTGATTTGATTTACTGGGCTCAGAATGAGTTTGATCTGTCCAGGTTCAGTATTACTTATGCTGCTACCTCTTATTGTTTTGATTTATCCGTGTATGAGATGTTCTATAC
>NZ_JAWRXI010000260.1:0-260 GCF_046535075.1 Brevibacillus sp. SIMBA_040 | reverse complement strand
AGGCTGGACGCTTCAGCTCAGCCAGTACAACCTGAACGACAACAAACTTGATCTGCATACAGGGCAGAGTTTCAAAATTTCCGATAACGGCCCCGGTGAGCCTGCTCCTGTACCCGAACGCAAGCTTGAACTCTTTCACTTTGAAAACAGGAGTGAAGGCAACACCCATCGCTACCGGATCGCCCATAAATCCGGCATCGTCGAATGGCTGCAACCGCAGCCATCGGACCTGCGACTGGCATTGCCTGTACGTGTAGAAG
>NZ_JAWRXI010000259.1:0-260 GCF_046535075.1 Brevibacillus sp. SIMBA_040 | reverse complement strand
AAATTTTCATTAAAATATAATGTTTAAATTTGAATCGAAAAAGCCCCGCCATTCCGATAATAATATTAATCGGTTAGGTTTTTAAAAATAACGACTCAGTCGATGATATATTTCGACGCTGATTTCGTCTGATCAGACACGGAAGCGGTAAAAAAAGGCGTGACGGCGCGCGTCAAGCCCGAACCGGCTTAACGTCATAGGCAATCTCCCGACGCAACCTGACGGATTGTGCGAGATTGCTTAGAATCCACGTGGTTTCG
>NZ_JAWRXI010000258.1:0-260 GCF_046535075.1 Brevibacillus sp. SIMBA_040 | reverse complement strand
CGGTGAAGGGACTTGAACCCCCACGGTTTCCCTCACGATTTTGAGTCGCGCGCGTCTGCCATTCCGCCACACCGGCAAATATTTTGGAGGAGGCACCCGGATTTGAACCGGGGATAAGGGTTTTGCAGACCCGTGCCTTACCACTTGGCTATGCCTCCGTGAAACAATTACTAGTAGTGAATCAATGGAGCGGACGAAGGGTCTCGAACCCTCGACCTTCGCCTTGGCAAGGCGACGCTCTACCAATTGAGCTACGTCCG
>NZ_JAWRXI010000067.1:0-406 GCF_046535075.1 Brevibacillus sp. SIMBA_040 | reverse complement strand
CGAACCCCTGTATGACAGCGTGAAAGGCTGCTGTGTTAAACCGCTTCACCAACGGGCCATGCTAATAATGATATGGGGCCCCCGCAAAGTACTCGGACTAATCTGCGAAGATACACTTCACTTTTTGGGGTTGTTTTCTGGTGCTCCCGACAGGAATCGAACCTGCGACCTCTTCCTTACCATGGAAACGCTCTACCGACTGAGCTACAGGAGCATATATGGCTCCTCGGGACGGACTTGAACCGCCGACCGATCGGTTAACAGCCGATTGCTCTACCAACTGAGCTACCGAGGAACGTTGAAGGATTCATTCCTTCAAAACTGAATATGCATGATTGCTAAGAGTGTGTGGATAAGTCCTCGACCGATTAGTATTCGTCAGCTCCACGTGTTACCACGCTTCCAC
>NZ_JAWRXI010000257.1:0-261 GCF_046535075.1 Brevibacillus sp. SIMBA_040 | reverse complement strand
CATAATGGAGATAAAGAACAAAGATTTTCATTAAACAGATCTTATTATGGGTTGTACATTCCAAAAATGTATTGGCGAAGACTTGAAAATTTTTCTACCAATTCATTAGCGCTTATTGTATCAGACAAATCTTATAATGAGCATGATTACATAAGAGATTTTGAAGAATTTAAAAAGCTTTTGAATGAAAAATAATCTTTCAGTATTTGATTGTAGTGTAATTAATCTAGGCAAAATCAATTTTGATGAAGGAAACCTTAC
>NZ_JAWRXI010000256.1:0-261 GCF_046535075.1 Brevibacillus sp. SIMBA_040 | reverse complement strand
CGCCCGGATATGACGCGTTGTCGCTCTCCATCAACTTGTCCTCGCTGGAATTGGGGCATGCGGGCTTTCCCGGTCAACTGTCCGCGCTGCTCGAATCGCTGGACGTCGATCCGCACCGATTCCAGATTGAATTGACCGATGTCGTCCCTCCTGCCGAGCTCGATTGGCTGGTGGAAGCCATTCACGCGGTGCAGGCTGTCGGCGTGCGGGTTGCGCTCGACGACTTCGGCGCCGGCTTCAACTCGCTGACGCTGCTGCAAC
>NZ_JAWRXI010000255.1:0-261 GCF_046535075.1 Brevibacillus sp. SIMBA_040 | reverse complement strand
CGGGCGAATTGCTCGAACACTTCCAGTGGATGACCGAAGCGCAAAGCCGGTCGCTCTCGCCTGAGAAACTCGAGGAAGTCGGCAGCGAGATCGCCGACGTGCTGCTTTATCTTGTCCAGTTGAGCAACGTGCTGGGCATCGATCCCGTGCAAGCCGCGCAGGCCAAGATTCTGGTCAACGCGCAGAAGTACCCGGCTGACCGCGCCAAGGGCCGCAGCACGAAATACGATCAGCTTTGACGGCGCCTGGCAGGATCACGGC
>NZ_JAWRXI010000254.1:0-261 GCF_046535075.1 Brevibacillus sp. SIMBA_040 | reverse complement strand
CGCCGATCGGCGCAGCGAGAAAGTGTTGAGGAACGTTGGAAAGACCAGTCAGGAAGTGGTTGATTTGATTAGTTATTATTTTGGGGGCTGACCGCTAGGCCTTGTCGCAGCTAGATCGCCTTACCCCGGTAAAGCGCACGGAAATCAAGGGGACGCCCTACAGCGTGCCCACCGAGCATGCTTCGCTTCAGACGGCGTCCGAATACGTGACGGCCGGAGAGAAACGCCGTCGCGCGGAGATCGGGAAATTCCACGTGCGCG
>NZ_JAWRXI010000253.1:0-261 GCF_046535075.1 Brevibacillus sp. SIMBA_040 | reverse complement strand
CCTTGTTATTCAGTGCCGTGAACAGGTCGCCGTATGGCATGCCCGGCCCTACAACGTTACCGTTTGTTTGCAGTTGCGCTGATCCGGCATTTACGTTGTTATATTGATACGTTTGACCGTCGTCAGTGACTTGCCACGGGACCGCGTTATATGCGCTATTGATAACTTCAAGACCCCCGTTGTCACGGGCGCGAAGATAGACGCTCGATGCACCGACGCCTGCACGTTGGTTCTGTAGTCCAAAATCGGCTTGCCAACCAG
>NZ_JAWRXI010000252.1:0-261 GCF_046535075.1 Brevibacillus sp. SIMBA_040 | reverse complement strand
AGAACACCGGCTCGGAAGCGAAGATCAAGAAGTACGCGAAGCGCCTGAAGGTCCTCGAGGCATTCCAGCGCTCGGGCATCAAGCCCGAGTGGATGATCCTCGAAGTGCTGCCGGTGCTGCCGCCGGAACTGCGTCCGCTCGTGCCGCTGGACGGCGGCCGTTTCGCGACGTCGGACCTGAACGACCTGTATCGCCGCGTGATCAACCGTAACAACCGGTTGAAGCGTCTGCTCGAGCTGAAGGCGCCTGAAATCATCGTCC
>NZ_JAWRXI010000251.1:0-261 GCF_046535075.1 Brevibacillus sp. SIMBA_040 | reverse complement strand
GAACTTGCTCAGCCGGTTCGACAAGTGGGCCAGGTGATAGACGGACCCACCGTTCAACCACTCCGCCTTGACCAAGTAGTGCGCCACATCCTCTATGCGCTGCTCCACCTGCGGGTCTTGCAGAGGCTCGTGCCGGCCGTCCGCCGAGCGCAGCGTGCATTTGTCGAGCGCGTCCACATATCGGCCAAGTAAAAACAGCGACACATCTGTCTTGCCCTTCGGATCCAGAAAGGCGAGCGCCCTCGGATGCCCCTTTTTCCC
>NZ_JAWRXI010000250.1:0-261 GCF_046535075.1 Brevibacillus sp. SIMBA_040 | reverse complement strand
CGGTATTCCTTGAGAAAACGGTACCCCGCCGACTGACGAAGTGCGATAGATTTACGCGAGAAAAATGTCGCTGCGATGACGCGGTCACGCTTGCGTCCGCAGCCGACACTTGCGGACGCAACCACGATAACGCCTGGCACGATTGACCGCGATTTCCTTCCGCAGAAGGTGATGCACGTTTACCCAAATGGCCGCGGGACATCCGATCTCGGCCAGTGCGCCGGGGAGATCGATCCCGTGTCAGGACAGACCGCGGTACAC